>CAZWCL010000007.1:893-21019 GCA_964632265.1 uncultured Hyphomicrobiaceae bacterium
ACGGTTGTCGTATCGGCTGCCGCTGGTGCCGTCGGCAGTGCTGCCGGGCAGATTGCCATGCTCGCCGGTTGCCGTGCCGTCGGAATTGCCGGTGGACCCGAGAAATGCCGCTACGTTATCGACGAATTAGGCTTCGCGGATTGCATTGACTACAAGGCCGGCGATCTGGACGCGGCGTTCAGGGCCGCGGTGCCGGAAGGATTTGACATCTATTTCGATAATGTCGGCGGCGATATTCTCGACACCGCGCTGCTGTTTGCCAGGGAGCGCGCGCGGATACCGGTTTGCGGACAGATTTCCCAGTACAATGCAGAACACGCGCGTCCGCTCCGCAACGTGGGCCAGATACTCGGTCAGAGCCTGATTATTCAGGGCTTCAAGATCGGCGCGCGTCTTGAAGCACGGGATGCGGCACTGGTGGAAGTCGAGAGACTGTGGCGGGGCGGCCGCCTCAAGTGGCACGAAACGGTATCGGACGGTTTTGAGACCGCGCCGGCGGCATTGATCAACATGCTCACGGGCGGCAATGTCGGCAAGCAGGTTGTCCGAGTTGGCGAATGAGTGCCGTCGCCACGAAGCGACTTATGGATCAGGAGACTAAGGAAAGATCATGGAACCGAGTGACGAGGTCAAACGCGAGCTGACGCCAAAGGGTCATCTGCGCGCCGGGATTAACATGAGCAACTTCCTGCTCGTTACCGGAAAGGCGCCGAACGGCGATCCGACAGGCGTTTCGCCCGACATGGCGGCGGAAGTGGCGCGACGCCTGGGCGTTGACCTCGAACTAGTGACATATCCCTCGCCCGGCGCACTGGGCGACGACGTCGACGCCGACAAGTGGGACATCGGCAACATCGGCGCCGAACCGCAGCGCGCGCAGCGCATTGCTTTCTCCGCCGCCTATTGTGAAATTGAGGCGACGTATCTAGTGCCCGCCGGCTCACCGATCCAGACGATGGAAGACGTCGACAAGCCCGGCGTGCGCATCGCGGTGACCGGTCGGGCTGCGTACGGGCTCTGGCTCGAAAACAACATCAAGCAAGCCGAACTCGTCAAGACGAGCACGCTGGATAGTGCATTCGACAAATTCGTCGATGAAAAGCTCGACGTGCTCGCCGGCTTGAAGCCGCGACTGATCACCGATGTCGAGCAACTGCCAGGCGCACGCATCCTTGATGGAAAATTCAGTGCGGTCCAGCAGGCGATTGGGACACCCAAGATGAATACTGCTGCCGCGCGGTGGCTCGCGGCGTTTGTCGAAGAGGCAAAATCGAGCGGCCTTGTACAAAGCTTTATCGACAACCACGACGTCAAAGGACTCAGCGTAGCCCCGCCGGCAGAATAGGCGCAGCGCTAACGGCGGCCGGGATTGACCCGCAATCCCGGCGTCGAGGTGGCCTTGGCATCACTTGTGGTTTTTCGCCATGGCATGTGCAATAGCATTGGGGACTAGCCCCATAGTGTTGCGCAGGCCGCTTGCGCCTTACGAAGGTCTATCCTTCATGACCACACGCCGTCTTCCGCCGATTGACCGGCTGCCTGTTTGGGTTGTCGTGCTGACGTGCGCCACGATTGTCGGCATCGGCATGGGCGTGCGCCAGACGATGGGCCTCTTCATGAAGCCCCTCAGCACCGATCTAGGCCTCGGATTCGAAGTATTTTCGATGGCGATTGCGATCGCCAATATCGTTTGGGGGCTCTCTGCGCCGTTCGTTGGAGGGGTCGCGGACAGGTATGGGGTTGCCCGCGTCGTAGTTTTCGGCGGACTGTGCACCGCGATGGGGCTGCTGCTGATGTATACAGCCACCAGCCCGCTGCACCTCTATGCCTCCGGCGTCCTGCTTGGGCTCGGCATTTCCGGCGCGGGCATCAACTCGCTCGTTGGCGCGGTAGGCCGTGCGGCTGAGCCTGATCAGCGTTCCGCCGCCGTGGCCAAACTCGGGATCGGCAGCGGCGTCGGGCTGTTGATTGCGCTACCCTACACACATTTTCTCATGGAGGCGCTCGGCTGGCAGGGGGCGATGGGCATTCTGGCGGCTACCGCCCTGATCATCGTGCCGCTCGCTTGGCCGTTGAAGGGACGCCCGCAACCATCTGATCCAAGTGTCAAGCAGCAGTCCCTTGGAGATGCGCTGGGTGAGGCATTTGCGCACCCAAGTTTTTGGCTTTTGAACCTCGGATTTTTCGTCTGCGGGTTTCACGTGGTATTTTATGCAACTCATTTGCCGGCCTACGTTGCGACCCAGGGGCTCGATGCCAGTATCGGTGTAATCGCTCTGACGCTGGTTGGCATCGGCAACCTGGTCGGAACCTATCTGTCGGGACAATGGGGCCGGCGCTATTCGAAGAAGTGGGGCCTGACGTTCATCTACTCGATGCGCGCCGTGATCTTCTTGGGATTTCTTTATTTACCGATCGACGGTGCGACCGTGATCGCCCTTTCAATCGCGCTTGGCGTATTCTGGCTTTCAACCATTCCGTTGACATCAAGCATGGTGTCCGTTTTTTACGGGCCGACGTGGATGACGATGCTCTATGGGATCGTCTTCTTCTCGCATCAGTTAGGCTCGTTCCTCGGTGCCTGGTCGGCCGGATACGTCTACGATCTCACCAAATCGTACGATACCATGTGGTGGATATCGGTGGCGCTCGGTCTATTTGCAGCGCTGATCCATATCCCGATCAAAGAGCGTCCGGTGAGCCGAATTCGAGATGCAGAGAGAGCGGCAGCCGCCGAAGGGGCAATCTAGGATTTCTCACGTAGTAAGTTCAGCAATGGACCTAAGCTGCGCTGCCGCTGTTGCCGCCGCTTTCAACCTCGGAGGTCTCGTGCGCCTTAAACTCGACGCCGAGCGCCTTCTCGTAGACCTTGAGCATCGCACTTTTCGGTTGATCCCCATAACCTTGCGCGATGGCGGCCTGATAGCTTGAGATCATGGCATTGATGACCGGTGTCGAAGCGCGCGTCTCAACCGCCATCTGCTGGACATTGAGGACGTCCTTGTAGGCCCCATTGAGCGTGAAATCGAAATCGAAGCGCCGTTCGATCATACGCGGAATGAAATATTCTGACGCAAAGCTGCGTCCGCTGGCGGTCGTGAGAACCTTGGCGACGACATCGGGATCGAGCCCGACGGCCATCGCGAGCGGCAACGCTTCTGAAATTGCCGCGATATTGACGTTGTAGACGATGTTGTTGATAGCCTTCATGGCCTGACCCGCGCCGATCGGCCCGGCATGGACGACGTCCTGACCGAAGGTATCAAGTAGCGGCCTGGCCTTTGCGAAAGCCTCCGCCGTGCCGCCAAACATAACGGTGAGTGTGCCAGCCTCGGCGCGGAACGGCGCGCCGGACACGGGACAGTCGGCATAGGCAACGCCGCGCTCGGCGAGTTCGTCGGCAAAGGCAAGTGCCTCCGATCGGTCCAGTGTCGTGGTGTCAACCACCGTAAGGCCGTCTCGTGCTCCGGCAAGCAGTCCGTCCTCACCATCGAACACGCATCGCACTTCTTTGGCGGACGGCAGGCAGAGCAGAACCATATCGCACTGTTCGGCGATGGCGCGGGGATGGGGTGCTGACGCTGCCCCGGCATCGGTCAGCCGCTTGACTGGGTCCGACATGACATCTGCAACGATCAGGCCTGGCGCCGCGTTCAACAGGTTGAGCGCCATCGCGCCCCCCATTTTGCCAAGCCCGATGAAACCGATCGTCTGAGATGTCATGGCGGCGAGCCTCTTTTGCGCGTGTGGTCAGTTCTAGATCCAGCCGAGTATGGTGAACACGATGACAATCGTTGCCAACCAGCCGGCGGCATAAGCGAGCGTGCGTGCCACCGGTATGCCAGCGGTATAGACGACAAAATGCACCAGCCGTGCGAAAAAGTAGATGATCACGGCGGCCTGCGTCACGGGCGTCGATATGTCGAGCACATGCGCGATGAGAACCGCCGGAGCAAACAGAACAAGGTTTTCAACCGCGTTGGCGTGAGCCCGCATCGCGCGCTGCGCCCACATCGGCTGGTCTGAGCCATGTTCCGCTTCCGTCCCGCTGACAGCGGTCACAAGACCACGAACGCCTATGCGATTGAGAATGTAGGGCAGCCAGAATAGGCCGGTCATGAAAATCGTGAGCGTCAGCCAGTAGAGTTCCGTCGTCATCAAGAGCTCCTCCCGCGAATGTTGCGTCTGAGATCGCTTCAATCATCCGGTCTTCGTAGCAGAAACGAGGTTATGGGTCCGGTCGAAGACGGTTCCCGGGCATAAAAAATGGACTAGTCGGTAAGCCCGGCCTGTTCTGGTCTACCGGTCGGGCCTATCGATGTGTGCACGCAAGATGTATGAAGAAGATCATCGGTGTTACGTGGTGATCAGCAGGCGGGCGATATCCTCGAGCTGGCGCCCCATCTCGTCTTCGGTATCAACGTGTTTTGGACGAACAACGACTTCGTCGGCACCAGCCTTGAACAGACTGGAGAAAAGGTCCGCATCCGGCTCCTGGCCGTAAACGATAATACGCAGCGACTTGGGATCACGTCCGGCAGCTTCCGCGAGCCGGTCGAGTTCTGCGCGGTGGCCCTTGAGTTCGTCAGGTGTGACGCGATTTGGCAGCCACCCGTCGCCATGGTCGACAATGCGCTTGAGGACGCGCTTTGCGGCGCCACCGATGATGATCGGCGGATAGGGTTTTTGCGCGGGCTTGGGATAAACGCGCACCGCCGGAAAATTGTAATAGGTACCCTCGAAACTGGCGGCATGGTTGGTCCAGACAGCTTTCATGGCATCAAGCGCTTCGCGCGTCTGCGTCCACCGTTTTGGGAAGTCTCCGCCGAAAAGCTCGACCTCTTCGCGCAGCCAACCGGTGCCAATGCCAAACTGAAACCGACCACCGCTGTGGAAATCGAGCGCCGCCACCTCTTTGGCCAGGATCATTGGATGGCGCTGGGGCACGAGCGTGATTCCGGTGCCGAGCCGGAGCGTCTTAGTGACGCCGGAGGCGCGGGCCAGCGCGATATAGGGTTCGGTGAAATGGGAGTATGTCCACGGTATTTCGCCACCGGTTGCCGGGAACGGCGAACTGCTTTCAACTGGCGTTGCGGGATGCTCGGCGTACCAGATCGAGCTGAAACCAAGCGCTTCCGCTCGCGAGGCCATGAATGCCGGGTCAATTGTATAAGCGGGCAACGGAATGGATAGGCCAACGTCCATAGGTGATCTCCTTGAAAAGGCTAGTTTGACAAGGCGCCGGTGAGGATGTCCAACAGAAACCAGAGAAGCTGGCGGAATTGAACGACGGCAAGGCGGAACGAACAAGCGTGACAAGTCGAGAAACAATAGCAGTAATCGGGGCGGGCCAAGCCGGGGCCCAGCTTGTCCAATCCTTGCGCCAAGAAGGCTACGACGGACCAGTGACGCTTATCGGCGAGGAGACCTGTGCGCCTTACCAGCGTCCGCCCCTCTCGAAGAAGTTTCTCGCGGGAGAAGTAGCGGCGGACCGGCTTGATTTGTTGCCGCCATCGTTCTTCGCCGACCATGATGTCGAAACGCTGTTCGCCCGCCGCGCGGTGATGCTCGATCCCAAAGCGCGGCGCGTAACCCTGGAGGATGGCACGGCGATAGCGTTCGGCCAGGCTGTGATTGCAACAGGCAGCCGCGCCCGGCAACTGCCCGTGCCCGGCGGCGACCTTGAAGGTGTTTATGCCGTGCGCACCATCGCCGACGTCGAACGGCTTCGCTCGCGCATCATGGCGGCGCGCCATGCCGCGATTATCGGCGGCGGTTATATTGGCCTCGAAGTGGCGGCCATCGTACGTGGGCTGGGCCTTGAGGTGACGGTGATTGAAGCAGCGCCGCGTGTCATGTCGAGGACTTCGCCCGAAGCAGTTTCGCGCGCATATGCGAAACTGCACCGCGAAAATGGCGTGGTGCTGCAACTTGGTTGCGCGGTCGAGGGGATCGCCGCATTGACGGGCGACCGATACGTCGTGAACACTTCCGCCGGCGCGGTCGAGGCTGACGTCGTGCTTGCCGGTATCGGTGGTGTGGCGAACACCGAATTGGCGGCCGCGGCCGGCCTTGAGATCGACAACGGCATTATCGTTGACAAACGGACGCAAACATCGGCGCCCGCGATATTCGCTATTGGCGATTGCGCGGCGTTCCCGAGTGCGCGGTATGGTGCCAGAGTACGCCTTGAAAGCGTGCAGAACGCGATCGATCAGGCCAAGGCGGCCGCTGGCGCCCTGATGGGCCGTGAGATAATTTACGATCCGGTGCCATGGTTCTGGTCAGATCAGTTCGGTGTAAAGTATCAGATCGCGGGTCTCAGTCAGTTTGGCGATAACGAGATTGTTCGCGGCGACCCTGACGGCAGTTCGTTCTCAGTTGTTCATCTGGCAGGCGATCGGCTTGTGGCGCTCGATGCGCTCAATCGCCCGCGCGATTATATGCTGGCCCGGCGTCTGATCGAAGCGGATGCCCGGGTCGTCGATCGGCACGCGCTCGCTGATCCGGCGGTCCCGCTCGATCAGGCCTGCACGTTCGAGAAAAAGTCTTGAAGGCCATGCCGGAACGCACGTCTCTCACCGAAGCCGCCTACGCCGCGCTGGAAGAACGTATCGTCACGTTGGCGCTGGCGCCTGGTGAAGAGCTTTCTGAGGGCCGCCTCGTCGACACACTCGGGATCGGACGCACGCCGGTACGTGAAGCGTTGCAACGCCTGGCGCGTGAAGGTCTCGTTGAGATCCGTCCACGCCGCGGTGTCGTCGTGAGTGAGATCGATGTGGCAAGCCAGCTCGAATTGATCGTCGTGCGCCGCGAACTCGAGCGTCTGATGGCGCGACTAGCCTCGGAACGCGCGAGCACTGACGAGCGCACGCGCTTCTCAGCGATTGCCAAAGGTATGCGCGACGCGGCGGACGCGAGCGGGGACATGGCCTTCATGCGCCTCGACCGCGAGCTCAATCTGCTGGTCGCCGCAGCATGTCGCAATACTTATGCCCGGCGGGCGATGGAACTGACGTTCGGACTGTCGCGGCGCTTCTGGTATTGCCATTACCGCGAGGTGCTCGATTTACCACTTTGCGCGACACTGCATGCCAATCTGGCCGACGCGATTGCTGGCGGGCTACCGGACGCGGCGGAGACAGCATCGGACGAACTGCTCGACTACATCGAGGCATTTACGCGTGCCTCGACGCCATGAGGGCCTCCCCATGAGGCGATAGCTCAGCGGCATGGTCCCTGATGGCGCAGGCTATTGAGCCAACGCCGCCAGGCGTGTAGGAGACGGGTAGCGGGAAGCGCCTAAGTCACTATCGTTTCATTAAGAAGCCACTGGCAAGTTCAGTGGCGCCGTTATTGTTTGAGAAACCCGAGGCCTGGACCTGCCGCATGGCTGAAAGCGATAAAGAACGCGTCTATCTCTTCGACACCACCCTGCGCGATGGCGCGCAAACCACCGGCGTCGACTTTTCAGTTGCCGACAAAGCGCGCATCGCCAGTGTGCTTGATGAGATCGGTGTCGATTACATCGAAGGTGGCTATCCGGGTGCCAACCAGGTCGACACGGAGTTTTTTGGTGCTGCGCCCGAATTCCGGCACGCGACACTCACTGCTTTCGGGATGACCAAGCGGGCGGGGCGTTCGATTTCCAACGACTCCGGCTTCCAGCAAACCCTCCGTTGTGACGCGCCGGCCGTATGTCTGGTCGCAAAGGCGTGGGACTATCACGTCCGCGTCGCGCTCGGCACAACCAACGAAGAGAACCTTGCAGGGGTCGCAAGATCCGTCGAAGCGCTCGTTGCCGACGGTCGCGAGGCAATGATCGATTGCGAGCATTTTTTCGACGGCTACAAGGGCAATCGCGATTATGCCCTGTCGATCGCGCGGGCGGCACACGAGGCGGGCGCGCGCTGGGTTGTTTTGTGTGACACGAATGGCGGAACGCTGCCGCACGAGATCGAGGCGATCGTCGCAGATGTGGTGAGCCATATTCCCGGTAGCCACATTGGTATTCACGCCCACAATGATACCGAGAACGCGGTTGCCAACACGCTGGCCGCGATCCGTGCCGGTGCGCGCCAGGTGCAGGGCACGATGAACGGCATCGGCGAGCGGTGCGGCAATGCCAACCTGACCTCGGTCATCCCGACGTTGCTGCTCAAGAGCGCCTATGCCGACAGGTTCACGACCGCCGTGACACCCGACCGGCTGATGCGCCTGACCCATGCCAGTCGCGTCCTCGACGAGATCATCAACCGCGCTCCCGACCGTCATGCTCCCTACGTCGGCGAGAGCGCTTTTGCGACAAAGGCCGGAATCCACGCATCCGCGATCCTGAAAGCGCCGGATACGTACGAACACATCAAGCCGGAACTGGTTGGCAACCAACGGCGCGTGTTGGTGTCGGACCAGGCCGGGAAATCGAACATCCTCGCAGAACTTGCACGTGTGGGCATCGACGTCGACAAAAACGACTACCGCGTCGGCGCCCTGCTCGACGCGGTCAAACACCGCGAAGCTCTGGGCTACGCCTACGAGGGCGCTGACGCATCCTTCGAACTGCTCGCCCGGCGCATGCTCGGCGAGGTACCGCGGTATTTTACAGTCGACTCATTCCGCGTGATGGTCGAGAAGCGCCATAACGCCGTCGGTGAACTCGTCACCGTGTCGGAAGCAAGTGTTAAGGTATTCGTCTCCGGCAGCGAGGAACTGTTATGGTCGGTTGCTGAAGGTAACGGCCCGGTCAATGCTCTGGATCAGGCGCTGCGCAAGGACCTCGGTCACTATCAGAGTTACATCGATATGGTCGAACTGGTCGATTACAAGGTGCGCATTTTGACCGGTGGCACCGAGGCGGTGACTCGGGTGATGGTGGAATCGCGTGATGCCGAGACCGGCGCGCGTTGGATGACAATTGGCGTGTCGGCGAACATCGTCGATGCCAGTTTCGAGGCATTGATCGATTCAATCAACTTCAAGCTGATGCGTGAGGGGGCTCTGGTCGAAGGCCACGAGACGGCCGTGAGCCTCTAAGCGGAACCTGCCGCCGCGCCCTCTTTTTCGCGCAGAATTACCGGCGCTCTTCCATGGTGGTCTCCAGTATTGTGCGAAGCGCCGCGTCGACGCGGATCCGTCCCGATAGAAGATCGTCGATCAAGTCGTCTGGCGCAGAGGTGAGGGCGCCGCGAACCCGTTCGACCGCTAGGCGTTCAACAACGTAGCGGGCCCGCCGCGCCCGGCGGCTCTGGCCGCCGCCGCCTGCGAGAGCCGTTTTCGTGGCCTCATCGACGGCCGTGACAAGGTCGTCGATACCTGTGTGCTGGGTGGCTGTTGTCTGCAGGATGGGTGGCGCAAAACCGCCAGCCGCGCGCAATGTGACGGCGGCGGCAAGTTGCTCGGCCGTCTCGCGTGCGTCCGGGCGGTCCGCCTTGTTGACGACGATGATGTCGGCGATTTCCAAAAGACCTGATTTCATGGCCTGGATGCCATCACCGAGGCCGGGCGCAGCGACAACAATGGCTGTGTCTGCAACCTGGGCGATGTCGATTTCGCTCTGACCGGTCCCGACGGTTTCGAGCACGACGAGGTCGAACGCTGCCGCATCAAAAACGTCAATGATACGGACAGCCGCCGGCGACAATCCGCCGAGATGTCCGGCGCTGGAAAGTGAGCGCACGAAGACCCCGTCATCGTCTAGCGCCGCCGTCATACGGATGCGGTCGCCCAGAATGGCGCCGCCGGAAACCGGGCTCGAGGGATCGACGGCGATAACGGCAATCCGCCGGCCTGCCGCGCGCCAAGTTTTGACGAGCGCATTGACCAGCGTCGACTTGCCAGCCCCGGGTGGGCCGGTGATGCCGATGACGGCAATACCGTTGAGATGGGGTTTGAGTGCCTCCGCGAGAGCGGCGAGCCCGGGCGCGCCGTTACGTTCCAGACAGGTGACGGCTTCGGCCACGGCACGCCGCTCCCTGGACGCAACGCGCGCCGCCAGGGCGCCCATTTCAGTGTCATGGCTTGCGTCCGGGCCCGTGTGACGGGAAGTCGGTGCCGCGCTCAATACCAAACACCCGGAAAACGGTAGCGCGGCCGCATCTCGATAAGACTTGCACCGACCATCGAAACGAACGGTTCGTCCCGAATGATGATAGGCGGTTGTGGTGTATCGAGCCTCAGAGCTTCGAGCCGTGCCACCCGGTCGGCTGTCAGGGGATGTGAGCGAAGGACCGATGGCTGCGGGACGCGCCGGCCCGGAACGGGAAGTGTCAGGTCTTCCCAAAAATGTCCCGTGTGGCGCTCGAGCCGCAATAGGGCCGATGCTAGCCAGGCCGGATTGCCGGTCAATTGTGCAGCCTCGAGATCTGCATCGTATTCGCGCGCCCGCGACAGCGCGAGTTGCAAAAGGCTGGACCCGAGCGGCGCCAGATAGAGGATCAGGATGGCGAGCCAGCTGACGCTCGGCTCGCCATCGATCAACAGGCTCATCAGGTTGATGAATAGTAGGACAATGGCAAGATAGGACATGGCCATCACCATCCGGCTGGCGATGTCGGCGACGGCCATGACGCCGGTATCATTATTCTTGATGTGGCTCATCTCGTGCGCGATGACGGCCGCCAGCTCGCGCATTGAAAGTTTGCGCAACAGTCCCTCGGTGACAGCGATGGCAGCACGGTCCCGCGAGCCGGTGGCGAAGGCATTGAGAGTGAGGCTTGGGATCACGTAAAGAGCTGGCCGCGCCGGCAATTTGGCCCGCTTCGAGAGAGCATCCACGATCCGCCAGAGTTGCTGTCCGGATCGTTCCGTGACCGGCGTCGCGGAATAGGCGCGCATAATCAGATCGGGTGGCGTCTGGCGAGCTATCGCGTACATCATGAAAACGATAACAGCGGTCGCGATCAAGCCGCCGATGCCCCAAATGAGCCCAACAGGCGCACCAAGGATCATGGCGAGACCGGCAAGCAGCGCAAAGGTTTGCGACTGGTTTTGCTGGCGGTGTGAGCGGATGACGTCTTCGTTCAGCATTGTTCCATGAGACTGGTGGGCGGTCTGTTGCCGTCCTTGGTTCCTTGCGATGCCTCGGAGAATTGACCCAACCGAGGCGCTGCGGCGAGCCGTTAAGGCACAGTCAGTCGCGATCGATCAATCACCAATGCCCCCTCGTGGCTAGAATTTCTTCGTGACCATGTCTTCGTTTTGGTCGAGGTCGCGGGTTGCGGCCACTTTCCGGAGCACCGGAATGACGTCATCGGCGGCGTCGACGACCGAGAAGCTTACCTCGAGCCCTGCGCGAATAAACTGCTCGCTACGCATATGTTCCAATAAGGCGAGGAAAGGCGACCAGAACTGGGCGATGTTGGCGATAACGATCGGTTTTCCGTGCTGCCCGAGCTGTGACCAGGTGAGCTGCTCGACCAGTTCCTCCAGCGTCCCGATCCCCCCGGGCAGGGCGACGAAGGCGTCAGCGCGATCGAACATGAGCATCTTGCGCTGATGCATATCGTCGACAACGATCAACTCGTCGACATCGCGCAACATGCGCTCCTTTTCTGACAGAAAACTTGGAATGATTCCGGTGACGCGCCCGCCATTGGCCAACGTTGCTCGCGCGGTCTCCCCCATGAGGCCAAGACTGCCGCCGCCGTATATCAGCTCCATGCCGGCGCCGGCGATACCCTCGCCAATTTTTCGCGCAGCATCAACATAGAGTGGGTTCGTGCCCGGACCTGACCCGCAATACACGCATACGGCGCGTACCTGGGATGTGGCAGCTGGGATATCGTTGATGGCCGTCATTCACGGCTCCTTTATTGTTGCACAAACTGAAAATAAACGTTGGCGACGGCTAGAATTGGAGCGAACAAAGGCAAAATCAATCTGTGCCAGTCAGCGGCCATTTGCCCTCAACGCGTGTAGGGCGAACGTGCGGCCGGGCTGTGGGCTAAGGGGCACGCAGGTAGACGAAATTAACGCATGAATGGCAAAATGACACGGCGAAGCAGAGCCGAGCTGGCGAATGGACTGTTATTCATGCTATCCAATGGCTGAAAAACGAGCAAGTTCAAGTTGGTAGGTCGGGCGTATGGTATCGGTCGAGAATAAGTCGCTCGCCGAGGGGGGATTGATCGCTCCGGGCGTCGCCATATCAGTGTTTTTACTCTGGATTGGATTAGTCATCCACTTGGCGGGCTCTCAAGCTGAGACGCATCAGTTGCGCGCGCTTTCGGACGCCGATCGCGTCATGCGTCTGTCGCCCGACCCCGCTTCGGGACCGCCCAACGTCAGGGGCCGGGCGCAGGGATTCGCCGGACCGGCGCCCGCCGCAGCCGAACGCATGAACCGCGCCGCCCGCTTCGACCGTCTACGTCTCAGTCAGCGGACCGGCCGTGGCCTGTTTAGCGGCGACGGCGAACCAAATGCCCGGATCGTTCTGTTGTCATCTGATCGTCCGATCGCGACGACGCGCGCGGACGCAGCCGGCAAATGGCGCATCGCCGCCCACCTCGGCCCGCTGGGAGGCGTCCATGAATTCGCGCTCGAACAGCGCGGCTCTGACGCTCCGCATTTCCGTTCCGGCGCCCGGCTGCGCCTGCACGTGCCGGAAGGCTATCGCCACACGATAGATGTTCGCTCCAAAGAGGTTGATACCGGATTTCGGTTCGTTGCGGTGCGCGCCGACGGCGATGACCTGGGATCGGCTTCGTCACGCCGCTTCGACGAATTTTTCGTGGATCGGCCAAGCGGAGAGGGAGTGGCGGGTATGACCGGCCCCGACGCAACCCCCGATAGAAAAGATGGCCTGCAAGACGTCGCGCGCCCAACTGCGGAAAAACAACGCGATATGCAACTCGCCGACCGGAGCAACGACGTGTTGCAGCCGGCGTGGCGATGGCTGGCTGATGCTAACCGCTCCTATCACCGCGACGTCGTCCCGCGTATCCGCCGCGGCGGTGGTTATGGAAACGGCGTCCCGACCGACGACATCGATGGTCCAAGTGATACCGCGCGCAGCGCTCCTGACGACGCGCCGATCCGCGAGCGATCAGTCGATCGGCGCCCAGTTCGGGTCGCCGAGCGTGATACGCAGGATCGGCCAGCGCCTGACAGCGGCGTGGCAGCCGGCCTTTCGGACTGGTTACGTGCCGCGCGTCAGGGCTACTCCAAAGAGGTGGTCCCTCGCCTGAAGGGCCAGCTTCCCCCGTCCGAGGTACGCGAACGCGAAGTCGATCCCGAAGAGACCGCTGATGAGCGCGACCGCCGCCTGGCGCGCGAACGCGACCTCCGCGAGCGCGCAGCCGAACGCGCCGAGGAAGAACGCCTCACCGCCGAACGCCGTCGCCGCGAAGCCGAAGAGGCCCGCCGTGTCGCAGAAGCCGAAGCGCGTCGGATCGCAGAGCAGCGCCGCCAGGCCGAACGCGCGGAACAGCGCAAGGTTGAGGCTGAACGTCAGCGCGTGCTGGAGCGGCGCGCCGAAGAGCGCCGCCGCGCCGAACTCGATCGGGAAGCCCAACTCGAGCGCGAACAGGAAGAAGCTGAACGCGCAGCACTCGAACGCCAGCGTCGTGCCGAATTGGAAGCGGCGCGCGAGAGCGCTGCCGCGCGCCGCGCAGAAGCGGTCCGGGCGCGCGCCGACGCAGAACGCGAACGGCGCGATGATACGATCGCGCAAGCTGAAGCGCTGAAGCGCAGACTGGCGGCACAGCGCCGCCGCGAGCGCGAGGCCAAATTGCGCGACCGCGCCCGCGATTTGGCCCGCCGCCGCGCCCGCCTGGCCGAACTTGAGGCGGCTCGCGATCGCGAGAACGCGCGCAAAGCCCGTGAGGCACGCGACCGGGAAAGACGCGAACGCGAAGCGCGTGAACGCCAGCTAGCCGCGCGCGAAGAGACCCGCTCAATAATCCCGGCAATTCCGGGCATTTTCCAGCGCCCTGTTGCGCCACTCCCCGACCCCCGCGTTACAGGCCTCAACGCGGGGACACGCGGCGATGAGGGTGGCGGGCGCACGATTGAGACCGTCCGCGCCGGCAACCGGACCCGTTTCACCCAGCGCAATACCCAAATCGAATTTCGCACGTCCCGGCCTGTCGAAGAAGCCGCAGGCCCCGCCCAAAGCAGCGCGAGCCCAGACCCGTCCTCCACGGACGTCGCACCGCCAGTGCCCGGCCAGCAAACGCGCACGGCCCGCCGCGGCCAGGCGCCACGCCAACCAGCGAAGAGGCGCACCCAGCGCATGTCAAACCTTCGCAGCCGCCTTCTTGGGCGCAAGGCGAAGCTCCGGAGCAGCCGCCGAACCCGCTGCCATCCCCGCGCCGGACGCCGTATCAATCCGCCGGGCACCTACGTCGTGAGACGCGGTGACTCGCTGTGGCGGATCTCGCGGCGCCACTACAAGCTGGGCCGTCTCTATCGCCGCATCTACCGGGCCAACCGAGGCAAAATCAGTCGTGCAAACCTGATCTATCCGTGTCAGCGCTTCCACCTGCCAGCAAAACGGCGCCGCTGACGTCTGCGTCCGCTCGGCCAAGGGCCTCCGCCCGAACCGGCTCAATACCCGCGACGATGATCCCGTTGGCGCGCGCGCCGCGAACGGGTAGTATAAGTGCGCCCGTTACGCCATCGAGGGTAACGGAAATACCCCAGAACTCCGGAACATATGACTCCAAAAGATAAGGAACCGGCACGCGGCGGTCCGGTCGGACGTATGACCGCGTTGGTCGGACGGCTCGTGACCGGCGTCCAGCCCGCAGCCGGCACAACGGCCCGGGCAGAAGCACGTGCCGCCGAGGTCGGCCTGCGCGCGGGCGGTAAGGCGCGCGGCTCGGCGCGTGCCGGCCAACGCGAGCATTGGCGGCTGATCCGCGGACTGCTGCCGTTCGTGTGGCCCGCCGACAGGCCGGATCTGCGCCGCCGCGTGGTTCTTGCAGCGATCGTGCTTGTTGCGGCCAAAATCGTCACGGTCACAGTGCCCGTATTCTTCAAGGAAGCGACGGACGCCCTGACGAACGTGGTGAAGGATCCGGAGGCCGAGGCCTTTGCGGCCATGGCCATGTGGGCGGCTGCCATGGTGGTCGCGTACGGCGTCGGCCGTATTGGAATGGCGGTGCTCACCCAGGTGCGCGATGTCCTCTTTACGGCTGTCGGCCAGAACGCTGTGCGGACACTGAACAACCGGACGTTTCACCATCTCCACCGCCTGTCGATGAGGTTCCACCTGGAGCGTCGCACGGGGGGACTCTCGCGTGTCATTGAGCGTGCCACGCGCGCGGTCGAGTTGATCATGCGCACCGGCGTCCTGAATCTCTTGCCGACCATCCTCGAGTTCGTCCTGCTTGCCGGCGTGCTGCTCTATTTCTTCAATTGGTTATATCTGCTGATCATCGTCGCGACCGTGACGCTCTACATGTGGTTCACGCTGTCGGCGACGGAATGGCGGATTACGATCCGCCGCGAAATGAACGACAGCGATACCGACGCCAACACCAAGGCGATCGACAGCCTCCTCAACTACGAGACGGTTAAGTATTTTGGCAACGAAGGCCTTGAGCAACGCCGCTTCGATCATTCGATGGCGCGCTATGAACGTGCCGCGATCCAGACGTATTATTCGCTCGGTGTGCTCAATGCCGGCCAGGCGGTGATTTTCACCATCGGCATGACGCTTTGCATGTGGCTGGCCGCACGTGGCGTTGCAACAGGCGTTCACACGGTCGGTGATTTCGTGATGATCAACGCGCTGATGGTCCAGCTCTATATTCCACTGAATTTCATGGGCTTCGTGTACCGCGAAATCCGCCAGGGTCTGGTCGACGTTGAGACAATGTTCGATCTACTTGCCGAGCCTGCCGAGATCAAAGATCGGCCCGGCGCAAAGCCTCTCGAGGTGAAACAGGGACGAATTGCGTTTCGCAACGTCAATTTTCATTACGATTCCGAACGTCCGATCCTCAAAGACCTGTCGTTTGAGGTGCCGGCCGGCGGGATGTTGGCCATCGTTGGGCCCTCCGGCGCCGGAAAGTCGACGATCAGCCGAATCCTGTTCCGGTTTTATGATGTTGCCGATGGTGCCGTCCTGATCGACGACCAAGACATACGCGACGTCACCCAGGAATCGTTGCGCTCAGCCATTGGTATGGTCCCCCAGGACACCGTGCTCTTCAATGATACGATCCGCTACAACATCAAATATGGTCGTCCCGACGCCACTGACGCTGAAGTCGAAGAGGCGGCCAAATCCGCGCAGATCGACACGTTCATCCGCCAGTTGCCAGAGGGCTACGACACGATGGTCGGCGAGCGCGGGCTCAAGTTGTCGGGCGGCGAAAAACAGCGGGTCGCCATCGCCCGCACGATACTGAAAGGCCCGCCCATATTGATGCTCGACGAGGCAACGAGCGCGCTCGACAGCCAGACCGAAAAAGACATTCAGGACGCGCTTGATCGCGTTTCCAAGGAGCGCACGACGCTGGTCATCGCGCACCGCCTGTCAACCATAGTGCACGCTGACCGTATTTTGGTGCTGGACCAGGGCAGGCTCGTCGAACAGGGGACACATGCTGAGTTGATCGCCAATAATGGGCTCTATGCGTCGTTGTGGGCGAAACAGCAGGAGGCCGAGCAGGCCCGCGCCGAACTCGCACGCACGCTCGAAGAGGCCGAGCGGTTGGGTGCGATCAAACGCGCGGAAGACGACAGGGACCGGACCTGACCTCACGGCCGGAGTTGCCTAGATCATGTCCGGTATAGCTGCAGACCGTTCGTAACCGGGGCCGTCACCGGTTAAGCTGGAAAAAATGACCTACTCCAATAGTGTAGAGCGGGTCCGACCTTGGTGGAATCGCTCTGAGCCGTCGCAGCGCTGCGACGGCCGCTTCGCAGGGACCATTCGGCCACCCTTTCGCAAGGCATCCCCTGCGGAGTGCATGCCTGCGGCGTGATGCGGGCGCCAGAACTAGCGATTGAGCGCCATGACGAGGTTGCGCACACGTCCGCCGTTCTCAGAAATATAATTCTCGAACAAACGCTGCAGGAAGGGACTGACCCAGAAACTCAACACCTGCGCGTCCCGCACCTTGAAGGTCGAGCGGTTGGGAATCAGCATCCAACGCACGTCATAGGTACTGCCGTTCGTCAGGATCACTTGGCTATCGACCATGACACTGCGTCCGTCTCGCAAAGATGTCGGCGCAAATTTCACCTTGGCGACCGGATACTTCGGCGCTTCCTGCGCGGCGTAACGACCGATGAACTTTGCCAAGCCCTTGTAATAGGAGCGCCGGTCGGAGCGCGTGAGCCCGCGGCGGTAACTGCCAAGCGCGTAAAGCCCAATGGCTGGCACATGCCCATAGCTTCTCACGACGCGTTCGAAGGCGGCTTGAGAACCCTCCCGCTGCGCCTTGACGAGTGCGGCCGCGGCCTTGCGCATGAACTTGACGGCCGCGTCATCGGCGCGCGCTGTCGCGACAGAGCCCATCAGGGCCGTCACCAAGGCAATCGTTGCCAGTGACAGGAAGCGCGCCGCCGCGCGAGGCGAACGTGCGAATGAAGGAAAGGGCAGGCGGAGCATGTGTGACATGAGAAGAGATCCAGTGTGCGCCGGGACTTCGTCAGTGCTTGTTACAACCCGGACATTGGGACGAAACGAAGGCTCGGAGACCCGTTTACGCACAAGCGTTGTGGGTCCCGGAGTTTAGGCGACTATCGTGAAGCGGCAACCGGTCGGAGCCGACTTGCCAGCCGAGTGATTCTCGCAAGCCACAGTTCCGGTTTCGCAAGCACATCGGCCGTGGCCAGATCATCAGCAGGCGGTTTTTTCTGCCAACCGCCGGCGGGCAGCACTGGTACGCCCAGACGGTCAGCAGTGACCGCGACTGTCTGGTCGTCAATATTGGACTGATAGACAAGTAGCAGCGTGCGTTGCGGGAGGCTGTGTTCGAGCCGTAGTGTGTGGACGGCGCCTTCGGAAGTCGTGATCACACGATGGCGAATGCCGCGGAAAGACGACAACGGCTCACTCCAGACTTCGGCGCCGCCGCGGCTGAGGTCTTCGACTACAGCGCGGTTCTGATCGATGCGAATGGTGCGCTGGCGTACCGCCTTGGAGAAGATGAGCCGACTGCCGATCAGGGTCGTCGTGAGGGCGAGAAGGGTTACAATCGCCAGTTGCGTGACAGCAAGTGGATTGTCATGAGCGAGTGCGACGGCCGCTTGGCGACCGCCGGCGTCAGCCGCGATAAACGCGAAGGGGATGCTAAGCAGAAGCCCGGAGATCAGAATTAATAGGCCGCGGATCTGGCGTGAGCCATTGGAGAACCGTTGTTTAACCATCAGTTCGTTGCCCGACCCGCTTTCGGCCAGCGGCTCAATACTTCGAATGCGCATACTCGCCCTCGGTGCTTTACGCGTTACCCGCAAACTTTAGTTGTCTACGTTTACGATCCCCTTAACGCTGTTACGTTTCGAAACGATCCGGTCCGGTCGAGGGGTCAGTTGACATATAAAGATATCTTTATATGTTGAGGTCATCTTTCTGGAGGTAACCACGTCCGGCGGCAGAGGCGATCTGCAGGCAAGGCGAGCGAATGGTTGGCAACGGGTGAGGATTGACAAGGTGGCGGCTGATTTGCTCAACGCCGAGACGGGATTGGCGGCGCTCAGGGCGATCGCAGAGCCAACACGTCTGCGCGTTCTGGCGCTTTTGGTCCACGGCGAACTAACGGTCAAGGATCTGACGACGATATTGCGACAGAGCCAACCCCGCATTAGTCGTCACCTCAAACTGATGTATGATGCCGGCCTGATCACGCGCGTCCAGGAAGGAAGCTGGGTTCATGTGCGCCTGTCCGATGCAGCGGTGGTTTCGGGCCTTGTCCGGGCGTTGCTGGCGCGGTTCGATATGACGGATCAGGTGTTCCGCCGCGATCGCCAGCGCGCTGACGAGATTCGCGATGAGAGGTCGCGCCGCGCGCAGGACTTTTTCGCCTGCCATGCCGACGAGTGGGATCGCTTGCGCGCCATGCATGCGGATGAACAATTGGTGGAGAGCAAGTTGTGTGCGCTGCTGGAAGGGGCGGGCGATGATTTGGTGGTCGACATGGGCACCGGCACCGGCCGCATCCTGGAGTTGCTGGCGCCGAAGTATCGCCGCGCCATCGGCATCGATAGCAGTCCCGAAATGCTGGCCTACGCCCGCGCGCGCATCCAGGACAGAGAATTTGCGCACGTCCAGGCCCGCCAGGGTGATATCTGTGACGTCGCCTTTCCCGACGCGAGTGTGGATACCGTGATCATGCATCAGGTGCTTCACTATATCGAGGAGCCGGCGGCCGCGATTTCGGAAGCTGCGCGGATACTGGTGCCGGGCGGCCGCTTGTTGATCGTCGACTTCGCCGCCCACAACGCAGAGCGCCTGCGCGACGAGTTCGCCCATCGCCGCCTCGGCTTCACCGGGGCACAGATCGAGACGTGGTGTGAAAACAGCGGATTGGTTCTCGATGCTCACGAAATGCTGCCGCCCGGCAGCGCCAATTGTGGAGCGGGCACCGAAGAAAGACTGACTGTATCTTTTTGGCTTGCCATCGCAGATGGCGCCGGCGCTCCTGAAGATGGGCGCCAAACACTGGAGATTGCACAATGAGAGACATTACGGGACATGCCCGCAAGAGCCGGCTGATCGGCGACGATGACATTAAAGTTTCGTTCGAATTCTTCCCGCCGAAGACCGAAAAACTCGAGGAAGCCCTTTGGAAGGCCGTCGACCGGCTTGCCCCACTGGCACCTGAATTTGTCTCGGTGACGTATGGGGCCGGCGGGTCAACCCGTGAGCGCACTCACAGAACGCTTGCGACGTTGATTGAGCAAACCGATCTCAAGCCGGCCGGCCACCTGACGTGTGTGAGCGCGACTCGTGAGGAGGTCGATGAGGTCATTCGCAGCTACTGGGATCTCGGCGTCCGACACATCGTTGCCTTGCGTGGCGACCCCTCCGAAGGCGCCGGCACGGCTTACGAGGCGCATCCGGGCGGCTATCGCGACGCCGCCGATCTTGTTTCCGGAATTCGCGCGATCAATGACTTTGACATAAGATCGGAAGAGCACACGTCTGAACTCCAGTCACTCCGGAGAATCTC
>CAZWCL010000008.1:0-19879 GCA_964632265.1 uncultured Hyphomicrobiaceae bacterium
ATCGAGGATATCGTCGACGCCCGCATCCTGGGTCTCTTCGGCGACAAGATCACCACCGACCACATATCGCCCGCCGGCTCCATCAAAAAGGAAAGCCCCGCCGGCGATTATCTCCTTGAACGCCAGGTCCGTCCCCAGGACTTCAACCAGTACGGTACCCGGCGCGGAAACCACGAGGTCATGATGCGCGGCACGTTCGCCAACATCCGCATCAAGAACCAGATGGTCAAGGACGAGCAGGGCAACGTAATCGAAGGCGGTTACACCATCCACCACCCGTCCGGCGACCGCATGTATATCTTCGATGCCGCCGAACGCTACCATGAAGAAGGCGTGCCGCTGGTCGTAATGGCCGGCAGCGAATACGGCAACGGCTCTTCGCGGGACTGGGCGGCAAAGGGCACCAACCTGCTCGGCGCCAAGGCCGTCATCACAGAATCGTTCGAACGGATTCACCGCTCGAACTTGGTTGGCATGGGTATCATCCCCTTCACGTTCACAAATGATGAGAGCTGGGACAGTCTCGGACTGACCGGCGCCGAAACCATCACGATTCGCGGTCTCAAGGAGATCAAACCGCGTCAGGAAACAACCGCCGAGATCAAGAGCCCCGATGGCACGACAAGGGAGATCAACATCCTCTGCCGCATCGATACGCTCGATGAACTCGAGTACGTCAGAAACGGTGGCATCCTTCACTACGTGCTGCGCAATCTCGCAGCAGCCGCCTAGGTCATTTGACTCGGAACATGCCGGGCAATGAGCACGGTATCCACGTCGCGGCGCCCTCCAATGGGGGCGCCGCAGTCTTTTTCACCGTCCAAATCCGATCGGAGGCACCGTTGACGCGAGAATCCCTCGCTTCCATAACCCCATCGTGACTGGCAATTGAATGGGCCAGGCGCGATAACCGTGATCATCAACCACGCAAGGAGTTCATCGCGCATGTCCGCGGCGTCCAACATTCTTCTGTCGGCATTTGCAGGCCTGCTGCTCACCGTTGCGCCGAACCTGAATGCCTCAGCCGGCGTCACGACAAAAAGCGTTATCGAACTCTTCACCAGTCAGGGCTGCTCATCATGCCCACCCGCCGACGCCCTTCTTGCCAAGTACACCAAGCGCAACAACGTCATCGCACTTTCCTACAACGTTGATTACTGGGACTACCTCGGCTGGCGGGACACGCTCGGCAAGCGGGCCTTCACCGACCGGCAGCGGGCCTACGCCTTGGCTCGCGGAGACGGAAAAGTCTATACGCCCCAAATTATCGCGAACGGTCTGCGTCACGCCGTCGGCAGCGATCCCACCGCGGTCGAACGTGCCCTTGAGCGGTCAGCCAAACAGCTCGCCGGACGCCGCGCCGAGCTAAATCTCGCAAGCCATGCCGGCACTTTCATCATCAACGTTGGCCACGGCCCCAAACCGGAAAAACCGGCCACCGTTTATATCGCAGCCGTCAGCCCGTCCGTGACCGTCAAAATCGGCCGCGGCGAAAACCACGGCGAGACCATCACGTATCACAACGTCGTTCGCAAACTGATTCCGGTTGGCATGTGGTCCGGCGAACCGATAAAAATCCGCCTGCGCGACGAAGACGTCATGAATGCCGGCGGAAAGCGCTGCGTAGTCCTCGTCCAAACCGCCAATGCCGGCCCCGTTTTAGCCGCCGGCTGGATGCCCGAGTAGCAACGACGCGCGCTATTAGCCGCTGGCCTTGACCTGCAGACCCCGCCGGCACAGGGCAACGAGCCGCCCATCACCACACAAAATAAAAGCCGCGCCAATCGCAGGGGGAGAGCGAGTGACGCGGCTTGAGTCTGGCGTTCTATTCTTAGTGAAGGGTCCAGTCCGGGGAGAGAAGACCTCGGGGGACTTGGGGGATGTTCCGAGATTTACCGGACCGGACCCAACTCTTATTCTCCTCATAAGCCATCCAACTTAGGCTCGGCATAGGAGATTTTGTGTCCCTTTCGTGATATTTATTTCCGCATGTTTCCTTGAGCCGGCCAAGGTCGTCCGGGCGGTTGCGCGCCCTGGCGCAACTGCATGATCATGCTTGCAATTCGAGTGAACCACAGGAAAGATGAACGTCACATGACAGACGATCGGCATCTTCTTATCGGCAGCATCCGTGACGATGCGAGAGAAAGGAGCGCACGTGAGCGAAAACGATAGCGACCCGATAATCTTGCGCCCGTCTCCGCGAACCCGATCGGACGCGGGCACGTCGAACATCCCGCGCATCACGTCTTCGACGGCCACGCAATCGAAGCGTCCCGTCTGTTTCGATCGCCAGGAACTCAACATAATCCTGAACGTCTATGGCCGCCGCGTCGCCGCTGGCGAATGGCGGGACTATGCACTCGACATGGACAAGGACATCGCAACCTTCTCGATATTCCGAAGGTCCAGCGAAATGCCGATTTACCGCGTCGAAAAGAATCCCAAACTCTCTCGCCGGCAGGGCGCCTTCAGCGTGATCTCCGCGAGCGGCCAGATCCTGAAGCGTGGCCATGATCTGCGCCGCGTCCTCTCCGTCATCGACAAGCATCTACGGCTGGTAGACAACTAAGTCCCTGCAGCCTTGCAAAGCAACGAAGCTCTTCATGAGCGAATATGACCGATTCCCCGCCCACGCTTATCCTCACCGCGCGCTTCGACGCGGTGGCGCAGACATTCTTCGAGGCCGCCCGCAAAGCGCATTTCCCCGCCGACCGCAATTTCATCCCAGCCCATCTGACGCTTTTCCATCAGCTGCCCGGCGAGCACCTGACTGAAACGGTCGCCGCCGTCCGCTCAGTCACGTCAACAATCACAGCACCCATCGCCGCCCGCTGCAGCGCCGTTCAACCGCTTGGCAACGGTGGCGCTTTCACGATTGAAGCGCCGGCACTCTGGACCGTCCGCGAGCAGATCGCCACCACATTCTCCGACCAACTTTCCGTCCAGGATCGCCAGAAATCGCAGCGCCGTCCGGGCTGGCACGTCACCTTCCAAAACAAAGTCGACCGTGAAACGGCCGTGCGCACACTCGAAACCGTCCGCGCCGCCTTCGAACCGTTCGAGACCACGATCATTGCGCTCGAACTTTGGACCTACCGCGGCGGCCCCTGGGGCCATGCCGCCACTCTGCCGATCGGTCCCAGCGGCCCCTGACAACGGTCCCTGACAACGGCGCCTGAACAAGGTACCCCAACTAAGGTTCATGTCACAGGACGCATCACGACAACGACAGCGGCCCGCGACGAAAAAGGCCCCGCCAAAGCGGGGCCTCCAACTCAGAGCATCTCTGCTCCGATCTGTTTAAGGGTCTATTCCCGATCGCCGAACAAAAAGAGCAGCGCCTGGAACATGTTGATGAAGTCGAGATACAGGCTTAGCGCACCCATGATAGCCGTCTTCTGGGCGAGTTCTGCGTTACCCGCGACCTCATAGTAGCCATCCTTGATCCTCTGCGTGTCGTAGGCCGTCAAACCGGCGAATACCAGCACACCAATCGCGGAGATGGCGAACATCAGCGCCGACGACTGCAAGAACAGGTTGACCACGGCGGCCAGGATGATCCCGATCAAACCCATGATCAGGAACGAACCCCAACCGGTTAGGTCTTTCTTGGTCGTGTAACCATAGAGGCTAAGCCCTGCGAACGAAGCGGCCGTCACGAAGAACACCTGCACGATCGACTGACCCGTGTAGATCAGGAAAATGCTCGACAGTGAAGCGCCCATGACGCCAGCGAACAGCCAGAACGCGAGCTGGGCGGATGCCGCACTCATCTTGTAAACTCGGAAAGATAGGTAGAATACAAACGCCAGCGGCGACAGCATGATGACCCACCGGATAGGCGACAAGTAGATCGTCTGCCCCATCTCAGTCAGCATAACGCCATTTTTAAGCTGAACCGCGGCCTGCGACGGATCCTGCGTCGTCAGCATCAGCATCATGGCGTACGCAACCACCCCCGTCAGCGCAACGCCGCCGGCCATGTAGTTGTACACCATCAGCATGTACGATCTCAGGCCCTGGTCTATCGCACCTTCGGCGCGAGTACCCGTCACCCTTGACCCGTGTTCGAATTGAGCCATCTTCTATGGTCCCTTGTTGCCAACTGGTTTGGCTAACTGCCTGCTTCCCCACAGCCAGCCCTGCCGCCGGATCGATTGAATAGCGCCGGCAAAAACACCACAGTTATTTAAGCAACTCAGCCGCCCGTTTCAAGCCACCATCATCGGCACGGATAACGATAGTTTAGGGCCACTGGCCAACCATCAGTCCG
This sequence comes from uncultured Hyphomicrobiaceae bacterium, assembly GCA_964632265.1. Classification (GTDB taxonomy): domain Bacteria; phylum Pseudomonadota; class Alphaproteobacteria; order Rhizobiales; family Hyphomicrobiaceae; genus CAJQQK01. Next base: position 4,277 of record CAZWCL010000008.1, read on the forward strand.
TTATCGGAACATACCAAATGCACGCGTTGGGCCAAACGCAAGCGATGGGCCAAATGAAAACGAGGGGAAAGGCGTATGCCGCGACTCTTCACAGGTATCGAGATACCTCAAAATATCGCAGTTGATCTGGAAAGTCTCCACCAGCCTCTTCCATCGACCCGTTGGATCGATCCGGACGACTTGCACCTCACGCTACGTTTCGGCGGCGACATCCCGCCCCCGCTTGCCGATGAATGGGTGGCCAATCTTGAGCGGATCGACTTCGACCCGTTTCCCTTGCGCCTGAACGGTCTCGCGACATTCGGCGGTGATAGCCCCCGCACTCTGTACGCAGCCGTAGAGCCATCGCCTGAGCTGGCAGACCTGGCCCGGGCGCACGAGAAAGCCGCCCGCCGCGCCGGTCTGCCACCCGAAACGCGCAAGTTCACCCCGCACATCACGCTCGCGCGCTTTTCATATCCTCGCCTCGAACCGATCGCCCGTTACCTGTCTCGTCGTGGCGGCTTCACGACCGAAACCTTCCTGGTCACGCACACGACGTTATTTTCAGCGAAACCGAACACGGGCGGCGGACCTTACGTCGTCGAACAAACGTTTCCCTCAACGCTCGGTGAATTCGACAGCGAAGCCTGGAACGAAACATGATCCCGGCGCCGGGCCAACAGATACCACCTTCAACGCAGCAAAGAAGAAGGACGTTCGCATGACAGAAAAACTCACCTCGGATGCAATCACCAACGCCCTTGAAGAACTCTCCGGCTGGCGCCTGGCGGACGACGGGCAGGCCATATCGCGCCGCTTCAAGTTTACCGACTTCAACGCCGCTTTCGCCTTTATGACCCGGGCGGCCCTGGTCGCTGAAAAAATGGACCATCACCCGGAGTGGTCCAACGTCTACAACACCGTTGACGTCAATCTCACCACCCATGACGCGGGAGGCGTAACCCAGCTCGACATCGACCTCGCTGGCCACATGGATCGCTTCGCAGGCTGACACCGGACACCATAAGGCGCGCGCTTCAGTCGTCGGTCGTCCATTTGTGGCGATACCTGACAGTCGGCAGTCCGGCAAATCCGGAACTGCTGGCCGTCTTCTTTTTCGCTCGGGCCGGCGCGGCCGGGCGAATCCGGCCAACACCTTGAGGTCTGGCATACAAGCGGCGTGCTGCCCGCGGCGCGGGTACCGTCTTCGGATTTGCCAGATAGCGCTGTGGCACACTGGCCAGGCTCGGCGCCGGCGCAACCGGCGGCACGGTCAGCGGCGTATTGCCGGTACCGCCGTCGTTGTCGTTGGCGCCCTCGTGGCCCGCGGCAACTTGCGTGGCATCACCACCATCGGCCAAACGCGCCTCTGGCTCATTCAGCGCATAAGTCCTGTGCCGAACACGCTCTGACACAGTCCATGGCGCCGGTCGGCACGTGCAGCTTTTGACGAGTTTCTTGCGGTATAGAAACGCTGTTTTCAATGCCTTGTAGGGCAGGCCGCGTTGATCACGCGCCTGCTCAATCGAACCCGACGACGGCAGATGAAACAAGCGCGCTTCACTCATATGGCAGCGCGCCTGGCACTGCTCGGCGTCATCATAGAATTCCTGCCGCCGCGATCGGTGATTGATGGGAAAATAATAACCGTCACACAGCCGCACGCAGACAGTTTTATAGCGCCCGCTTCGGCTCCACGCAGGACGGCTGACAGGCCTGTTTCCGCCAAAAGGATTTTGTTGCAGTGCCCGACTATCCCGTGGACCAGGCCGACCGGTCGTCTGAGGCGCTGGCTTGGGCTTCGACCCAAGAAATCCGAAGATCGATTCGAGAAATCCCTGAGCCGCCGCAGGTTGCGGCTGAACGCTCACCATCAAGACGGAAATGAGAAAGAGCCAGGCCCACGGACCCGACGGTACTGTTTGATGACGCATACATGACTTCAGACACGCCCACGGCATGACTGATCTCTACTGGAAGGACGCTACACATCGGGCTCCGGCCGAAACAGCACCGGAACCTCACCTTGTCCTCAAGGAAACCAGAAGATGGGTAATATTCTCTAAACCGGCCGACGCATTGCTTCGAGAGGGCATCGCCGTACCATTCTTTTTAGCCGCGCCCGGCAAGGGCTGAGGCGCACATCCTCACACGCCTCTCCCATGCGCACGCGCCGGCAAATTTTTTTAGTTTCCCGAGGTGAACGCCTGCCGCTTCCAAGACTGCCGCCGCCGCTGAACCGCCTGCGGTCGCGCTGCACGTCTCGTTCGCCGCGCTCGTCTCGCCGTCGCCGCCTGGTTGCCAAGGCTCATGCGGCCCCTTCGGTAACGCTGCTGGCTTTCGCTTTCTGGCGCTTCGCCCGCACTGGCTGCGACTGACACACCGCGCTCGACATGCCCCGTCTCGATGTCGGATGCCTCGTTAGATGTCGGCACCCGGCGTACGATCCGTCTCTGGGGCTCCTTCGCCTCACGCGCTGCAACACGAGCTTTGCGCTTCCATCCTTCGGTTTGATACATCGCGTGGCGCTGCTTGGCTTCGTCACTCCACGGCTGCGCCCGGCACTGACACGACTTGTCGTAGGTCGTCCGATAAACGAATGCCGTGTTCAGGTCAGCGTACTTGCGGCCCTGGCGATCGACCATGGTTTCCGGGCTGCCGTCCTCAGCGCTGTAGAAATATAGCTTGGTCGGCGCATTACACCGCGAACTGCACGCACGCTCATCATCGTCCAGCCGGTCACGCGTCGTCGAAAAGCTGACCGGAAAATAATAGCCGTCACACAGGCGGACGCAGACCGTCCGATACGTGCCGTTGTAGCGCCGGGTCTGAGGCGCCGGACGCGAAGTATTAGCCTGCGGCCGGGTAGAGAATGGATTGGACGCACCGCCGTTGTCACCGCCCGAAAACGCATTGCGATTGCTCTGACGCTTCAAGCGTTTGCGTCGCCAATAGCTTTCCGACAGCCAACCATCAACCGACTGAAGAACTCGCTGTTGTGTCGCTGCAGGCACCTCGGCCACCCGTTGAGGCCCCTGCCCGAGACGCGAAACAGTCTCGTCTGCCTGCCGCAGCGTCCCACCCGCCACGGCTGCCACGATAACACTCGCCCCGGCCAGTGCCATCATGCAACGGCCAGTCGAAAAGCCTCTACTCAACATTCCACGCAAACTCATTTCAACCTGCTCAACTCACCAACGACACACGCTGGCATTTCACGCGCCGTAAACTGCCGTCCGGCGATATAACACGCAGCCATCAGATAGACAGACTACGAACGAATGATCGTAAACGGTTTATTAGAGTGAAACGCCAGCTTATGCCAGTAAGTTCCTGACTTATCTTGGCGCCAGCCGTATTGCGCCATCCAGTCGGATGTTAACGCCGTTGAGCATCGGGTTCTCGCAGATGCCAACTGCAAGCTGAGCATATTCGTTGGGCCGGCCTAGCCTTGAGGGAAACGGAACACTTGCCGCAAGCGCCTCGCGCGCCTCATCCGGCAGGCCATCGAACATCGGCGTATGGAATAAGCCCGGGAGAATTGCGGCAACGCGAATTCCGTCCTTTGCAAGATCCCGCGCGACAGGCAGTGTCATCGCCTGCACGCCGCCCTTCGAGGCCGAATAGGCCACCTGGCCGATCTGGCCGTCTTCGGCAGCCACCGACGCGGTACTGATGATCACACCTCGCTCATTATCGGCACCGACCGGATCGAGTGAAGCCATACCCGCCGCGCACTTGGCAATCATCGTAAAGGTACCGATCAGGTTGATCTGAACGACCTTAGTGAAGGATGCGACGTCGTGATGCGATATTTCACCCGTGTCACGATCGCGGCGAATGACGCGCTTGCCGATCGCTATCCCGGCGCAGTTGACCAGAACTCGCTCTTGACCATTTGCCTCGCGCAAAGCCGCGAGCGCGTCATCGACGCTGGCCTCGTCGGTCACGTCGCACCGTGCGAACGTGCCACCGGTTTCCGAGGCGACCTGCCGCCCTTCATCCTCGTTGAGATCCAGAATACCGATCTTCACACCCTTGGCCGCCAACGCGCGCGCCGTCCCGGCGCCCAGCCCCGATGCGCCTCCGGTCACGATGGCGGCAATACCTTCTTTAAGTTCCATTATCTCGGTCTCGCTTTGTTTGTTTGATTCCATCCAATATCGCCGGCCCCGCCGGCATCTTTGCACCTGCCAAAACCTCGCATCGGCCACATACGTGGCAGGGTGCACCAGACACGATGCGTCAAGTCATCCCTCGCCCATACCGCCCAAGGACGTTATGTGCCAGCACCTATTGCCGTTTATCGTTGAGCGACGGTGCAGCGGACATGGCCGTGCCGATAGGGCTTGAGCTTGGCTTGTACCGCCCAGTGATTATACTGAAGTTCCCGACCTAGAGGCCTTGAATGCAGGATAGCCGGTCATACGAGATGTCGATCCAGAATTGGCCCCCGTCGCCTCGCGGCTACTTCGCTATCGGTGCCGAGCGGACATCGAAGGCATTAAATCTCGGCAACCTCATGCGTTCAGCCCACGGCTTCGGCGCAAGTTTCACCTTTACCGTCGGCGCGACCTACCAAGCGTTGGAGGCACGCGCGGACACATCCAAGGGGCAGGATCATCTGCCTCACTATAATTGGGATGATGTCGCAGCGCTTCACCTGCCGGAAAAATGCCAGCTTGTCGGCATCGAACTGATCCCCGGCGCAATCGATTTGCCGTCCTTCCGCCACCCAAGCCGCGCCGCCTACGTACTCGGGCCCGAGCTTGGCTCCCTCTCGCCGGAGCTTCTTGCCCGCTGCGACCATGTCGTGAAGATCCCGACGCGGTTTTGCATCAACGTTGCCATCGCTGGCGCCATCGTCATGTACGATCGCACCACCCAGATGAGCCGTTTCCCGGCCCGCCCCGTTCGCGCTGGTGGTCCGGCTGGACGCGCCCAGCCCGGTGAAGCCGGTACCAGCGCACCGCATCAGCAAACCGCAAGCGCAAGCGCAAAGCCGAACCAATGAAAAAGCCATCGATGGCAACGCGACGTTTGCACAACAATGCCGCGAAATATCACCGAACTGACTGTATTGTGCCGCGTCACTGCCCTACGTTAAAGGTACGTGTCGACCATATGCTTGGCCTTCAAGAGCTTAGTAGCCGACCGCTTGTGGCGGACTAGCCACAAAACGCGCATTGATCATCGGGCCGTGTTCCGGCTAAACCGTGATCAACACACAACCGCATGGTTCCTCGCGGACCGGACGCGATAGAGACCTCGAAGAGGAGCACATGAGCATCACACGTTCCGTCATTGCCGCGCTTATCACCGCTGTCATTCTTGCTGCCGGCTCCGCCGCCTATGCCCAGAGCACCAAGGCCGTCAAGACATTCAGGGATTGGACGCTCTATTCCCACACTGGCGATCCGGGAGACATCTGCTTCGCAACCTCCCAACCCCGCGAAACAAAGCCTGCCGACGTAGAGCGCGATCGCGCCTACTTTTATATTTCAAGCTGGGTCAAGGACGGCATTCGCAATCAGACGAGCGTTCTGCTCGGCTACGACATCGATGATCAATCGACAATCAAGATCACCATCGGTGGGCGCTCTTTCGAGATGTTCACGAAAGACGGTAAAGGCTTCGTCAGTGACGCGACTGAAGAACTGAAACTCATCGACGCGATGAAACGCGGCAACTTCATGACCGTGACCGCCGAAACCAAGGACGGCACTGAAACGTCGGACACATATTCGCTGCTCGGCGCTACCGCCGCGGTCAACGCGTTGTCGAACGGCTGCTGACGGCGTCCGCTACCATCATAAAAAACAACGGCCAGACGAGCAGTCCCACTTATTTGCGGCGGCGCAACTGAACGTAGAGCGCCCCCTCGCCGCCGTGGCGAATGTGCGCTGTGGTGTAGCCGGCGACAATCGCCTTGAGATCAGGTGCGTCGAGCCAGCTCGGAACGCGTTGCCGCAAGATGCCACGCGATAACCGGCCTTCGTTCACAAACTCGGTGAAATCATTTGCCTCACGATCGCCGGAGCCCTTTCCCGTGATCACGAGCACCATCCTGTGCCCCTTGCTGAGCGACCGCATCAAGAACGCGCGCAATGCCGCATGAGCCTCCGTCTGGCGCATACCATGAAGATCGATCCGCGCCTCGACCGCATCCCGGCCACGGCCAAGCCGTTTAACGCGCCCGGCATCGATCGCCCCGTGTGCGCGCACCTCGGGACCTTTCGGCGCCTGGTCTGCTCGCTCATCAATTCCGTCCGCGTTATGAATCTCGCTCCCACGCCCGCCGTGACGATCGGAACTCTTCGCCGCGCGTCCCTCCGGCCGGTGCCCGGCGCCCGGCTTCACCGTAACCCGTTCGGTTCTATTGACCTCCCGGCGAACCACGGCATCGATAAACGCCGCCTCGGCATCAGGCACACGTGGCGCATGCCCGAGCGGATCGATATTGCGCGTGAAGGTGCGCCACAGTTCGGCTTCATCATCCTCGACTAGAGCGGCGCGTTTCTTGGCGCCCGACGATGTCGGTTGCCGTCCCCTGGGGGCCCGGGCCCCATGGGAGGGTGGGTCGCCATCTCCACTCTTAACCGCTTTACCGCGGCGTCGCTTTGCCATTCGTTTCAGGCCCCGCCAGCGTTTCGCGGCAAAAACACATAAAGATCGCCGTAGTGGCGTGTACGCCCGGCAATGTCGCCGGCCTCGGGCCCGGTCCCGTAAAAGATGTCGCCACGTGCGGCACCACGGATGGCGGACCCTGTATCCTGCATCACCATCAGCCGCCTGAAACCTTCTACGTCACTGCTCATCTGTAGATCATCGATCACGAGATACGCTGGAAGGCCCGCATCATGGATACTGGTATCAACAGCCAGACTGTGTCCGGCGGTAAGCCGAATCGACCGCACACCGACCTGCCCGACGTCGTCGAACGCCCCCAGCTCTTCAAAAAAGACATAAGACTCGTTCCGCCACATCACCCCGCGCGCCAGCTCCGGTGCAGCCTTCAACCAGGCCGTCAACGCTTCCAGCGTCATGCTTTCAGCGTCGAACACGCCATCATTGATCAGCAACTGCCCGATCGATGTGTATGGGTATCCGTTCTTCGCCGCATAACTCACTCTGATCCGCTCACCATCTTCGAACGCGATGACGCCTGAACCCTGCACGTGCAGGATGAAGGCGCCAACGGGATCATCCAGATAGCAAATTTCAAGTCCGCGGCCCTCGAGCGCACCGAGCTCGATCTCACGACGGTTATAATACGGCGCAATGGTATCATTCACCACTCTGCCATGGCTGAGTTCACCGGCAGCGCTCGCGACGGGCCGCATGGCGTCATCAACCAGCTCTATGAGATCGTCCGGGATCTTGAGCACCGGCACCGAATAAGTTGCCCGGCGCGTGCGCGAACCATTTAACACCGGCTCGAAATAGCCCGTAAAAAAGCCCCGCGGAGCGGCGGGGCCGTCGATTGACACGCGATATGGAGTAAACCGGTTCTCGAAATAATCTCTGGCCGATTGGTTCTCATCCGGTGGCGAGAGATTCGGATAGATTTCTCTCAGAACCCCTAGTGACTGCAGATAGGCCCGGAGCCCGCCCGGAATGCCGAGATCGTCATCGGAACCATAACGCCAACCAGGAAGATCATCGAAACTGACGGCGCAATATCTTACGTCGGACCCGGGACCGGAACGCCCATTTAAGACCGGTCCGTTGGAGGTTCGACCGCCCCCTTTCGACGAAACACCCAATCTACAGGATCTCGCTTGCCTAGTGCGACGCCTGCGTCGCAACCAGCCGCCAGTTCGGATCTCCTTCCTCGACATCGCGCGCAAACGTCCAAATGTCTGTGACTTCCTGGATTTTCTGCGGGTCGCCTGTAATCACCGCGCCGGCGCTGTTCATCGTCGCAGAGATAAGCTGACTGACAAACTTCAAGGTGATGCTCGCTTCGCTGCCGTTCAGTTCGGCATCAGTAACGTCACATCGGTTGATCCCGACAAAACTCTGATCAACCGTTTCGCCACGACTCTCACGATCATCGATCGCACTCGCAAAGCCCTCGTAGACTTCGCGGCTCAACAAATTGCCAAGCAGATCACGATTGCCTTCCGCAAAGGCGGTCACGATCATCTCGTATGCTTGCTTCGCACCACTAGCGAAGTGATCAGCATCGAATGAGGGATCGCGCTCGGCGATTTCGAGAAGAGCCGGTTTTGCTGCCGGCAGTATGGTCGCATGTCTCGTTTCGAGGCGCTCTTCCGGGGTCTTCCCGGGATCAGGTTGCGGCATATTTTGATCGCCTTCATCTTGATCGCGCTGCGGTAAGGTCACGACCTTATCGCGCGAGGCGGCGGCCTGTTCTCGCTTGGCCTGGCGCTCATAACGCGCCTGATCTTCATCCGGCGTACGACGACCCAGCGCACTCCGCAGCTTTATGACGACAAATACCGTCACGAGCAGAGCGATGAGGGTGAGAATATCAATGTTGCCTGACATAGCGGGCAGCTTTCCATGTTACGCCAAGGTTAGAGATGATATGTGATTGAAGAGCTGGATGTTCCAGCCCCAATCACTTCCTCCATTGTCCTCACGGCGCGTAGAACGAAGCAGAACAGACCACAGACGTTTGTGCTGACAAAGGCAAACGAAGCCACCTCCGTCGGCCTTACCGCATCAGGCGTCCACGGCTTTTGAGCCTTCAGGCCTGTTCACATAGCACCTTGGACCGTTTTCAACTTAGGCCATTGCAATCGACAAGCCAACCGCGCATTCCCGCTCAGTTTGTGGACTGGTTGCCAATTCCTGCAGCAGCCCCATTTCTAGGGTGGATCATACGATCAACCACCGGCCCGGACCCAGCTACCGATGATACGTTTCATACTGTTCGTCCTTTTTGTCGCGATGCCCTTCATTGAACTCGCGCTGTTGATCTATCTCGGCAATGCCCTGGGTTTCTGGCCGACGATCGCAATCGTTCTCGTGACGGCCTTGACTGGCGCTTATGTGCTTCGTGCGCAGGGCCTCGCGACTTTGCGACGCGTCTCGGCATCGCTGTCTTCGGGCGAGCCGCCGATTCAACCGGTCGTCGATGGCTTCTTTCTGGCTATTGCCGGTGCGTTTCTTCTCACCCCCGGCGTTATCACGGATGCCATCGGCCTTGGCTTGCTCATTCCTCCCGTCCGCATGGCACTTGCGAAATGGGGCGTCGGCCGCTTCTTGCGCAGCGGCGCTTTCACCGTTCACACCTATACGACCGGTGGCGACGGCTCCTCCACGCATCACGCCCAAACATCGGAGCGCCCCGATGAGACGTCCGGACCGGGACCGCGCAAGAAAAGCAAAAAGCCGGGAGACGGCCCCGTGATCGATGGCGAATACGAAGAGATCCGCAAATAACAGGCGAAAACCGGTCGGCCTGATGAGGCGGCCGCATGCTGGATGTTGCCGCATCTGCCTGGAGCGGCTACTCCCTCGTCTATCGATTTGTGGAACATGACGGGAGCACTCCATGGCTGACGAAACCACGGACGAGACGAACCAGCTTGCCGATGCCGATAACGAGGGTGTCGAATTCAGCGCCCGTGTCTTGTCGCAATACGTCCGCGACCTTTCCTTCGAAAGCCCAAGCATCGACCGCGCCCTGGAAGGGCCCGGAGAAAATCCGAACCTCGAGCTTGAAGTCAACGTTAACGCACGGTCGATGCGTCCAAACCATTACCAAAGCGAAATCGAGTTCGTGGCCAAGGCGGTCGACGATCGCGGCACGATTTATGAGCTCGAATGTACGTATGGCGGCGTGTTTCTGCTCGAAGGCGTACCTCAGGATGCGATTGAACCCTTCCTGCTGATCAACTGTCCATCGATCCTCTTTCCGTTTCTGCGGCGTATCGTCGCCGATCTGACACGTGAAGGCGGATTTCCGCCGCTATTCCTCGACCCGATTGATTTTGGTTCCCTCTACGTCAATCGGCAAAATGCTGGCGAGCAAGACGGCCAGACACTGAACTAGCTGGTCCCTTCTGCCTGGACTAAACTATTTCAGCCCAGCGCGCCGCAGCGCCGCCTACAGTCGACTCATCAAGTCTAAGTCGCCCACAGAGACATAAGACAAGCGAAAACAGCAAGGCCGGTTACGTCTGACACCACCACCCAGCGTCAGACATCCGCGTAGTTCTTCCAGATCGGAGGATCGCCGAGCGTCTCTATGAACGCTGCGTGCGCTGCCAGATCCTCGGGCGTCAGCCGCGAAGGCAATGGTGCCGGCCGCTGGCGCGCGGCGTACTGTCGTCCGGAGCGGTTTCGGCTTGCGGCGTCGGCGTTTTGCGTAGCAAGACCGAGCTTCGCTTGGCGTTCCCCGAGTAGCTCCACATAAACATCGGCAAGCAGCAACGAGTCGACGATTGCGCCGTGTTTCGTGCGGACCGAGTTGTCGATGCCATACCGCTTGCACAGCGCATCCAACGTGTTCGGCCCCGCTGGATGCTTCCGCCGTGCCAACGCCAGCGTATCGAACACTCGTTCGGTATCGATGGCCGGAAAGCCAATTCGCTCGAGTTCCATATTGATGAAGCCGATATCGAACGGCGCGTTGTGAATGACGAGTTGGTCCTCGCCGATGAACTCGAGGAAGCCGCCGACAACATCCCGAAAAATCGGCTTGTCCGCCAGAAAATCAAACGAAATGCCGTGCACCGCCTCGGCTTCGGGATGTACCTGTCGCCCTTCGGGATTGATAAATGCGTGAAACTCGCGACCGGTTGGGATTCGGTTATATATTTCAACACAACCTATTTCGACTAGCCGGTCGCCGTCACGCGCGGACAGCCCCGTCGTCTCGGTATCAAGGACGATTTCTCGCTGCATATGAGCCCCGGCGGTCATGGATCAAATGAAAAATACGGCGACGGATTGCCCATGAACGCGAGCTGACTGTTGGCGGCAAACTCTGTGCCTAGCTGATACCGGCTTCCGCCCAATAGTCTTGAAAGGCTGTACCTTTTCTCAGCTTCAAGGCCGCAACTATTTTATCCACTTCCGACCAGCTTTGCTCAATCGTCTGGCCGGTATCCACCACAAAGTCTGCGCGTCGGCGCTTCTCGGCATCCGGAACCTGACGCGACAGGATCGACTCGAATTTTTCAGCCGTCATTCCCTCACGGGCCATGACGCGTTCACGCTGCACCTTAGCCGGCGCCGAAACGACGACGGTATAGTCGACGCGCACATCTCCATTCATCTCGTAGAGCAACGGATTTTCTAGGATCGTCATCCACGCACCTTCTCTCTTGTGCCGACGCATGAGATCCGCCTGTGCCTTATGGACCAGCGGGTGCACGATCGCTTCGAGTTGCTTGAACCGGGCCTCGTCTTTCATCAGTACCGCCATAAGTTTGGCCCGGTCGATGACACCGTCGGTGGCCACACCTGGAAATACGGCTTCGATTGGTGCAACCGCATCGCCGCGGTAGAGATCATGAACGACCCCATCCGCATCGATCACCGGCACACCGCGCATGCTGAAGCGTTTGGCTATGGTCGACTTTCCCATTCCAATCGATCCAGTCAAACCAGCGATGAGCATTTCCCTAGTTTCCCTTCCGCGGGGCCGTATCTTACCAGAAATATAGAATATGTCGGCTAACCGTCGAGCACACCGGCCTTGCGCAACGCACCAAGCAGCGGAAACAACGGCAGGCCGAGCACCGTGAAGAAATCGCCTTCCAGCGTCTCGATCAATTGCGCACCCGGGCCTTCGAGCTGATAGCAACCGACCGACTCCAGCGCCTTCGGCCCCGCAGCACTCAGATACCGTCCGACGAATTCCGGTGAATAATCCCGCATCGTGACATCGGCCGTATCCGTGTAGACGAACTGCACGGCATCATTGACCACCATCACCACTGCGCTATGCAATTGATGCTGCCGCCCCTTCAGCGCCAACAGTTGCCGCCGTGCCGCCGCCATGTCCTCGGCCTTCGTGAAGACTTCGTCTCCCGCCGCCAGCACCTGATCGGCAGCAATAACGACATCCGCATTACTCTTGCCGGCGACATCTTCCGCCTTTGCGCGCGCCAGGACCTCAGCCATGTCGATCGGCGCAACATCATGCCCCAGCGCCTCACGCACCGCCGCCTCATCGACAGCGGATGCAAGCACGTCGAATTCAAGCCCGGCGTTTTCCAGCAGCGACCGCCGCGCGTCACTCGCCGACGCCAGTACGACCTTCAGATCATTACGCATCAACATGATTGGGCGTCTCGTTCCCGCGCGCTTCGCGGTCGTTGAAGAGCTTGATGATACTCGCCGCCGTCTCCTCGATCGAGCGTCGTGTAACATCAATTACCGGCCATCTGTTTTTCTGGCAAAGCCGTCTGGAATGCGTCACCTCCTGGGCGATCTGATCACGGTCCACATAAGTATCGAGATTTCCGGTGGTCAGAAACCTTACCCGGTTGCGCCGAATTTCCGCGATCCGGTCCGGTGACGCAACGAGACCGACCACAAACGCCGAATGCGGCTGCGTCAGCGACTTAGGAAGCGGGACGCCCGGAACGATCGGCAGATTGGTCGTCTTGAAGCCGCGCTGCGCGAGATAAATGCTTGTCGGCGTCTTCGAGGTCCGCGAAATACCGAGAATGACGATATCAGCATCGTCCAAGTTTTGCGGCAGGTTGCCGTCATCATGAGCCATCGTAAAGTTGAGTGCGTCGATCCGCCGGAAATAGTCGGTATCCAGAATGTGCTGTCCGGCGACAACCGGCGTTTGCGGCGCTCCAAGATAACTCTCGAACACCTTCATGATCGGGTCGAGAACATGGAGTGCGGGCACATTCAATTCGCGGCAGCGTTGTTCTAGCGCGACGGTCAGTCCCGCATTGACCACAGTATAGAGTACGATACCCGGCGCCGACTCTACTTCCTGAAATACACGATCGAGCTGCCTTTGCGTGCGCACAAGCGGATAGACGTGTTCGATCGCCTTGATCCGAGGATACTGCACGGAAGCTGCCTTCGCGATCGTCGTCAGCGTCTCACCGGTCGAGTCGGACACGAGGTGCAGATGGAAAAAACTCGCCGTTACATTCGACATCCCAACCTCGCTATAGCCGCCACCTCGAAGTCGCGACCGTTCGCCCCGAAACCTGTGCGTCAAAGCCGGGTTTTCCACATCACCTGGCTGGCAAGCCGTCCCCTAGTGCGCATCTGGGCACGACATGGGAAAACTTTCCAATCATTGTTCCGGTGTGGACCGTTACCATAAGCCTCGTTCCACAACCGTCTGACGCAAGTCGAACACAACTCTATCCTCAGTGTTTCGACACCTTACCAACGTCCGTCAAGGCAGCCAATGTCGCTTCAAACGTCTGATCTCACGCGCGGAAATTCAGCCCTTGTGCCGCGTCATCCACAACAGTACCAGATCTAGTCTGATACATCGGCAATCACCGAAAAGTCCTGGATGATATGTGGAGCGCGACGATATCTCCGCAACTCACCGCTTAAGAGTAAGAACAAGAACCTATAGAAATAGAAATGCTGTCTTATCGGGTCAGGACCCAGGGAGAGGGTGGACAATGAAATTTCTCGACGTCTTCAATGCATCCGAGCCACCGGCCGGCCCACCACCAATATGGCTCATGCGTCAGGCTGGCCGCTATTTACCCGAGTACCGCGCTATCCGTGCAGAACTCGGCGGGTTCCTCGATTTATGTTACACGCCGGAAAAGGCATGCGAGGTAACCTTGCAGCCGATCCAGAGATTTGACTTTGACGCTGCAATTCTTTTTTCCGACATCCTCATCATCCCTCATGCCCTCGGCCAACCTCTCGACTTCGTCCAGGGCGAAGGACCTCGTCTCGAACCCATTAGCACAATCAACGACTTGCCCGGCGTCGATGCAGCGGGCGAGGCAAAGATCACAAAGGTTTGCGAGGCTGTCTCACTCATTCGCGAGAAGCTCGCTCCCAACAAGGCGCTGATTGGATTCTGCGGTGCGCCCTATACAGTCTCCACATATATGATCAATGGCCGTGGTTCGCCGGACCAGTCGGAGACGCGCAAATTCGCCTTCGCACGGCCGGACGATTTCCAGGCACTCATCGACTTACTCGTAAAGACTTCAACCGACTATCTCTGCCGCCAGATCGAAGCCGGTGTGAACGTTGTTCAGATTTTTGATAGTTGGTCTGGACCGCTGCCTGACGATCAGTTTCAACGCTGGGTTGTGGAGCCAACCCGAAAAATGGTCGCGGACATTCGCGAGCGTCACCCGGACATTCCAATTATCGGTTTCCCCCGCGGCTCCGCGGCTCATTTCAGCGATTATATTGCGGCAACCGGCGTCAACGCCATTGGCTGCGATACGGCGGCACCGCTGAAGTTGATGTCGGCAGATCTCGGCTCACCCGATACAGTCAGGCAAGGAAATCTCGACCCACTTCTTCTGCTAACTGGCGGCGACGGCCTCGTGAACAGGGTCCAAGAGATTTGCCGCGCGATGCATGGGCGCCGCTTCATCTTCAATCTTGGCCACGGCATCCTGCCACCGACTCCGCCGGAGCATGTGCAACTCCTTGTCGATACGGTGCGCTCGCATGACAAAAATCGCTGACCGGGTACGACACTGATGTCTCCCAGCACCCGCGCAGGCATAGCGTTCACGATCTTCGCCGCCGCCGCGCTCGTCCTTATGTTCTGGTTCGGTGACGGCGCCTATCTGTGGGTAAAGGCTATTCATGTCATTGCCATCATCGCCTGGATGGCCGGCCTGCTCTATCTGCCCCGCCTGTTTGTCTATCACGCGGAAACCCGGCCCGGTTCTGAGCAGTCGGAGACCTTCAAGATAATGGAGCGTCCCTTACTTCGGGCCATCATGACGCCTGCCATGATCATCTCCTGGGTGCTCGGCCTATGGCTTGTCTGGCAGGGCGGCTGGCTGACCGCAATTTGGCTACATCTCAAACTGGCCGGCGTCATTGCTTTGTCGGGCGTCCACGGTTATCTGGCGGCCTCCGTCCGCGCGTTCGCCGAAGACCGAAACGAGAAATCCACCCGCCATTGGCGCATCATCAATGAAGCGCCCACGGTCCTGATGATTGCTATCGTCGTATTCGTTATAGTGAAGCCGTTCTGATGCCCCGCTCTTTGCGGCGGCCATCGAGTGCATGAATTAAATCAGGTAGGCTCACCGACCACTGGAATTCTCTCGCAAAGACTGGTACCGTTGTGTCGTGGAAACCGGACGCGGAGAGGCGGCCCGGCTATTTCCCCGGAAATCCGAATGATTTGCCGCGCTAAGAGCGCCTTTTACCTGCATCCCGCAGACGCGATCACGCCCTCTCCCCCTCCTTTACGTATCGCCGCCCCTGCCGGACGGAGTAACCCTTCCATGACAATCGACGCCGATTTCGAGACCGATGCTGAAGCCGACACCGTCGAAGCGAAGCCATCGACCCCGCACGAGGAAATGAAACTCCTCGACCTCAAGTCGAAGTCTCCCACCGAGATGCTCGAATTCGCCGAAAAGGTAGGTGTCGAGAACGCAAGCACGCTGCGCAAGCAGGAGTTGATGTTTGCGACGCTCAAGCGCCTCGCCGAGCAGA
>CAZWCL010000009.1:0-19504 GCA_964632265.1 uncultured Hyphomicrobiaceae bacterium
TGCCAAACCCTACCGCCGCTACACGTATGGCCCGGTCTGGCGCAACGAAAAGCCCGGGCCGGGGCGTTTCAGACAGTTCATGCAGTTCGACGCCGACACCGTTGGCACGGACAATATCGCAGCCGATGCGGAAATCTGCATGCTCGCTGCCGACACCATGGAGGCGCTTGGTGTTGCCCGTGGCGAGTACGAGATACGTATAAACAACCGCAAAGTGCTCGATGGCATGCTGCAGGGGATTGGTATCGATCCGGCGAGCGAGGAAGACGCCGGCCGGCGGATGATAGTGCTCAGGGCGTTGGACAAGCTGGACCGACTTGGCGCGGAGGGGGTACGCCTTCTGCTCGGGGCGGGGCGCAAGGATGAATCCGGTGATTTCAGCATAGGTGCGGATCTCGACGCCGCCGCGATCGAGACGGCGATCAGTTTCCTTGCCGCCAAGCAGCACTCCCGATCGGCAACGGTCGCGGTTCTTGGCGAATTGGTGGCGGCGAGTGAACTCGGCCGCGAGGGGTGTGCCGAACTCGAGGGGCTGGACCGGTTGCTCACGGCGGCCGGATTTGGGCAGGACCGAATCGTTATCGATCCGTCAATCGTGCGGGGACTGGACTACTACACCGGTCCGGTCTTCGAGGCTGAGCTTATATTCGAAGCACGCGATGAGAACGGGCAACTGGTGCGTTTTGGATCGGTTGGCGGCGGCGGGCGCTATGATGATCTCGTTGCCCGCTTTACCGGTCAACGCGTGCCGGCGACCGGCTTTTCGCTGGGGGTCTCGCGGCTGCAGGCAGCACTTGGGCATCTCGGGCGGAGCGCGGCATCGGTGGTGCCGGCGCCCGTAGTGGTTTTGGTCATGGATCGCGACAAGGAACCGCGCTACCTGGAGATGGTTCAGAAGCTTCGAGACGCGGGAGTTCGCGCGGAGATGTATCTGGGAACATCCGGTATGAAGGCGCAGATGAAATACGCCGATAAGCGGGGCGCTCCGTGCGTGGTCATTCAGGGAGAGGATGAAGCGGCGGCCGGGGAGGTCCAGATCAAGGATCTCGTCGAAGGGCTGCGCCTGTCACAGCAAATCGAGGATTCAACCGAGTGGCGCGAGGCCCGGCCGGCCCAGTTTTCCGTGGCGGAGGACGACATGGTTCGCGCCGTTCAGGAGGTTCTCGCCCGTCATCAGGGTGAGGACGAACGACCATGAATGCTGAATCGGCCCGCACTTTTGAGGCTCTTGAGGTTCAAGCGCACGATATCCTTGCTTCGTTCGTTGCCGACGGTTACGAGGCGGTCGCGCCGGCGATCATCCAACCAGCGGATATCTTTCTCGACGTGATCGGCGAGTCGCTGCGCGGGCGCACCTACGTGTTTACGGATCTTGAGGGCGCTGAGCTGTGCCTCAGGCCGGATTTGACCGTCCCGACCTGCCGCTTGCATTGGGAGCGCCACAAGAGGGCGGACGTGCAGGCGCGCTATTGCTACAACGGGCCGGCTTTCAGGTTTCAGCCGAACGGCGCGGATGAGGCGCACCCGCGTGAGTTTCGCCAAGCGGGTATCGAGCACTTCGGTGCATCGTCGCGCGACAAGGCCGAGACGGAAGTTTTGACGACCATACTAAAGACCATCCAGGCCTGTGGCATCAAGGAGTACGAAGTTCGCTGCGGGGACCTTGGCCTCTTTCATGCGCTGCTCGATGCGATCGATATGCCGGACCGGTGGCGGGGTCGCCTCAAAAGCCAGTTTTGGCGGCCGGTTGCGTTTCGTGAAGAACTCAAGCGGCTCGTCTCGAGCCCGGCCTCGACAACGGAGGGGCTGCCGCCGGATCTGCTCGCCCATATCGACCCGAATGATGCGCGTAAAAGCGAGCAGGCGATCGAGAGTTATCTCACAAAACACAACATCGAACTGATTGGTGCCCGCTCCGTGCCCGAGATCGCACGCAACATTATGGACATGGCCGCGGATGGGGCCTCGGATGCGCTACCCAGCGATGTTGCCAAGTTGATTTCGAACTATCTTGACGTGGCTGCGCCGGCGCGGGCGGCGGGGGCGCGGCTGCGCGACTTGATGCAGGGATCGGATGTCGATATTTCCGCGGCACTCGATGTCTATCAACGTCGCCTCCAAAGGTTTTCAGAGGCGGGCATAGATTGCAGCCGGCTGCTGTTCTCGGCAGAGTTCGGGCGCAATCTCGAGTATTACACCGGCTTTGTTTTCGAGGTTCGCGTGCCAGCGCTCGGACCGGACAGCCCGATCGCCGGTGGCGGGCGATATGACAAACTCATGCGCGCCGTCGGCGCGGATGCGGATGTGCCGGCGATGGGGGCGATGATCCATACTGAACGCTTGCTTTTTGTCGTCCGTGACGAGAGCTGACCCAGGATGAGTAATCTAATTTTCGCGATCCCGTCGAAGGGACGGTTAATGGAGGCCACCATCGATGTGCTCGCCGAAGCGGGGCTCGAGGTGCGTAAGACCGGCAATGAGCGCGGCTATCGCGGTGAGATCGTTGGGCAAAGCGACGTGGAGGTGGCGTTCATATCGGCCTCGGAGATCGCCAATGCGCTGAGGACCGGGCGTGTTCATTTCGGCGTGACGGGGGAAGACTTGGTGCGGGAGGAGATTTCCAACCCCGAAGGACGCGTGAAGTTTCTCAAAAAGCTCGGGTTTGGTCATGCCGAAGTCATTGTCGCCGTGCCAGACTGTTGGATCGACGTCAGAAGGATGGATGATCTCGACGAGGTTGCGATGGCGTTTCGCCGCCGACACGGGCGCCGCATGCGCGTTGCGACGAAATACATGAACCTGACACGCCGGCACTTCGCATATTATGGAATTAGCGATTACCGTATTGTGGAGAGCCTTGGTGCGACGGAAGGGACGCCGGCGGCGGGGACGGCGGAACTTATCGTTGACATCACATCGACCGGCGCGACGCTCAGGGCGAATGGCCTCAAGATTATTGATGGTGGTGTAATACTGTCTTCAGAGGCGAATTTGATCGAGTCTAAGACGGCGGAGTGGACGCCGAAGATCCGCGCCGCACAAAACCGAATATTGAAGCGCCTGGACGTGTGATCGCTGCGGGGGCGATGTTCTGCCGGCCGTGCCGGCCAGAAAAGATGCCGGCCGGCGGGTCGACAGCGGTAGCGGCGCATATGCGCCGGCAGTCTGACTCAGTTGGCTTGGATTTTATCGAGGGCGGTTGCCAACCGGTCGACTGTGCGATCCATGTGCAGAAGTTTGTCGAGGCCGAAAAGGCCAATGCGGAAAGTGGCAAAGTCGTCGCCTTCGCCGACCATCAGTGGGACGCCGGCTGCTGTTTGCAGACCTTGGGCCGCGAATTTCCCGCCGCTCTTGATCTCGTTGTCGTTTGTGTAGCAGACAATGACACCGGGTGCTTCGTACCCGGTGGCGGCGAGGCTGCGAAAGCCTTTGGCTGCGAGAAGCGCACGGACCCTTTCGCCCAGTTCCTGCTGCGCCGACTTCAGTCGCTCGAAGCCGTAGGCCTCGGTTTCCTTCATCGTTGCATGAAACTTCATGAGGGCATCCGTCGGCATCGTCGCGTGGTAGGCGTGCCCGCCGTTGCGGTAAGCCTCCATGATTTCGGTCCACTTCTTGAGGTCGATTGCGAAGCTCGTCGATTGCGAATTAGCGACTTTCTCACGGGCCCGGTCGTTCATCATCACGAATGCACCGCACGGTGAGGCACTCCAGCCCTTTTGCGGTGCGCTTATCAACAGATCGACGTTGCATTGGGCCATATCGACCCAGATTGTTCCGGAGGCGATGCAGTCCAACACGAAGAGGCCGCCAGCTTCGCGTACCGCGGCGCCAACTGTTTTGATGTAGTCGTCGGGCAGCAGCATGCCGGCCGCTGTTTCGACGTGGGCTGCGAAGAATACGTCTGGCTTTTCAGTGCGAATTGCCTCCAGCACTTCATCGAGGGGCATTGGTTCGTAGGCTGCCTGATTGTCGCCGGAGACCTGCCGCGCTTTCAGGACAATCTCGCGTTCCGGGATGCCGCCTGCTTCGAAGATCTGTGACCATCGATAGCTGAACCAGCCATTGCGTAGGACCATGCACGTCCGGTCTGTGCCGAGCTGGCGGGCTACGGCTTCCATGCCGTAAGTCCCGCCGCCTGGTACAATGGCCATATGGTCTGCGGCGTAGACTTTCGTGACGGTGTCGGCAATGTCGCGCATGACCTGTTGGAAGGTCTCGGACATGTGATTGAGCGAGCGATCGGTGAAGACGACTGAGTATTCGAGGAGGCCGTCGGGATCAATCGAGGCGTTGGTTTCGTGATCCGGAGAGGCGGTGGCTTCGGGCGATGATCGGGTCATGGTACTCGTGGCCTTGGAGGTTTGTGTTGCAAGATAACTACGCAACTCCGCTCTGGCGGTCCACCTTGTCATTCTCGGTCGCAGTTCCGGCAACAAAAAAAGCAGCGGCGTGACCACTGCTTTTTTAAGTGCAATTGCGATGTTTTAGTTCAACTGAGATTGCGGCCGAGGTTGACGCGGACGCCGGGCGACGGCCGTTCGAGGAGAACTTGCCGGCGGAACCGATAGAGACGGGCCGGGCGGCCACCGGTCTTGACGCGGACTTCGCCTGTCGCTTCGACCAGACCGGCGCTCTCTACAAGCCGACGGAAGTTCTGCTTGTGCAAATGAGGCCCCAAGATTGCCTCAACGGTTTTTTGCAGTTCAAACAACGTGAATTCGTCAGGCATCAGCTCGAATATGACCGGACGGTATTTGATCTTGCCGCGAACGCGACCTATTGCGGTTGCGAGTAGACGTCGCTGGCTAATGGCAAGTGGTTGGCCGAGTTTGGGATGGCGGCGGCCGTTCCAGTCTCCGACCAGATCCTCGGTGGCTGCTTCCTCTGCGATCAAGCCAGCTTCGGCGAGAATGCTGAAGCGCTCGAGCACCTTTTCTTCGTCCCAACTGCCACCATCCATGCCGAATGCAATGTGTAGCCGGTCGGCGCGGCCGTCCGTTGCGCCATGTGCGCCGGCGGCGGCGGTATCGGCGACGAAATCGTTTTCCCCGGCCCATTCTTCTAGGAGCGGCTCAATAGTGTCGGTGAGGATGGCAGGCTTGCCATCGCGCCAGTCTTCCCAGGGCAGGAACTCATACCAACTGAGCCAGGAAGCCCCTTCCATTATCTGGCTGCTGGCTTCGGGACGGACGAGGGCGAAATAGCCGACCGATATAGTATGGTTGAAACCACTTTCGGCGGGCTGGCGATGCGGGACCGACGTGCCGGCAACAGTACAAAGCTGCTCGACGTAGTTTAGATCGAGACCGGTCTGATATTCGACCCAAGCTCTCAAGCCGGCATCAAGGGAGCTGTGTTTGCCGGGATCGTAGGGGCCCGACGGCAAGGCCGGTAAGGGCGGTTTCAGTTGGTTCGGCAGGTGGCCAGCGCCGCCCGCGGGCAGCGTGAGAACTTCTGGCTCGTCGTCGCGGACCGTAATGATCGCGGCGCTGAGGCCGATCTCGACAGCCGCACCCGCGCTAAGGGGCTGGTTGCTTTCAAACGTGCCGCGCGTCGTGCCTGCGGCACTGTTTTGCGGTGCGGCACCGTTCGTGGTAGCCGGTGCATCCATCGTTATCGCCTTTCTCTCCAAACGCGAATTGATTTGGCGAACCTGAGCGCGGAAAATGGCTATTTTGGGAACAACAGTATCTCTATTGTGCTTGGAGTGATCAACTAACTCCTTGTAAAATTGTAACATTTAGTAACACATGGCGAGCGTGTAGGTGTCGGCGTCCATTGCCGCCGCGCTTGGGGACATGGCCGAAATAGCGGCAATCATACGACCTTCGCGGTTCAGGATTTCATCTGCAAGCGAGATCATGAGCCGGTTGGGACGCGCTGCGGACGACACTTGGCGCAAGTGTCTGGCGATGCTGTTTTCCGTTGCGCCGGTTGCCAAAGTGCAGGCGACAATGAAGGCCGATGCGGACGACCGGCTGATGCCTGCCAGGCAGTGAATGACTAGCGGACCGTCTCGGTTCCATGTGCGTGCGAACTGAATGATTTTCTCGACGTGATGGCGCTCTGGATGGACCAGTTCGCCGAACGGTGCTTCGATGTCATTAATGGCGATACGGAGATGGTTGTCAGGCGCGACGCCCGGCGGCGTCGAAGGGATCGACCAGGGATTGATGGCGCTGATCACGAAGCGCGCCTTGCTGTCGCTGACGGTCTGTTCAAGGCGTGCGAGAGAACATACGTGAATTTCGGACATCGCGGTTGCTACCGGTTTTGGCTGCAAATCAAGTTCGGGGTATGCGCCAGGCTGCGCGGCTTCGGAACCGTTTGCATGACGTTTTAGCTATGTGGATCTTAGCGTGGCACTTGGCGCCCGTCACCTCCGCCGGTGTCTTCCGTGATGGCCACCCGGGGCGTTATACGACGCGGTCCAAATCGGCAAAGCGGGTCAGGAAGAGTTTTTGAGCGTCGTTGGTCGGCAATGGCGTCAAGTGGTCGAGCTCTTCGGCCAGCGGACTTGCAAGGCGAGGCGGACGCCCGAAAAACTGTTCAGCTTCCTTGAGTGCGAAGCCGGCGAGGCGTGTCGCTTCGTAGTGGGCCGCGATTTGATCGGCATATTTGATTTCCGCGGTCAACTGGGTGGACGGTTCACGCGGCAGACCGAAGCGCAGATGCACGGCCTCCATTAGCCGTAGCTCGAAGGCCTTATAGTCGAAACCGAGGGCGGCTTTGAAAGGCGATATGAGGTCTCCGACAACATACTCGGCTGCATCGTGAAGCAGTGCTGCAAGGCGATCCCGTGGTTCCCACGCCGGATTGAGAGCGACGCCGATCCGCTCGACAATAATGCTGTGCTGCGCGACCGAGAATGCATGGGGTCCGATCGTTTGACCGTTCCAGCGGGCGACGCGGGCAAGGCCGTGTGCAATATCCTCGATCTCGATGTCGTTGGGATTGGGGTCCAGCAAATCGAGACGTCGGCCGGAGAGCATGCGTTGCCAGGCTCGCGGCTTGGGTGGGTTGTTCGCGGACCCGGTTCTGTCGGGGCTTGATCCGGTTGGCATTGCTGTCTCGTGAAATCCAGGGCTCTGGCTGGAGATTGCCAGGGTTCAATCGCAGGGTTCAATTGCGGCGTTCAATCGAAGTCATCGAGAACGAGGGTTGCCTGAAGTTGCGCACACGGCGCATGCCGGGGGCACGTTACGAGGTGATCATTGACCATGCCGCTTGCCTGCATGAATGCATATACCGTGGTCGGCCCAACAAAGCGAAAGCCGTGCTTCTTGAGTTCTTTCGAAATCGCTTTCGAGGTGTCAGTGGCCGCTGGTACTTCGTTGAAAGTCTTGAAGCGATTATCGATCGGGCCGTTTTCGAAGTGGCTCCAGATCAGGCGCGCCAAAGACTGCGTTTCGCGAAGTTTCAGATAGGCGCGGGCGTTGTCGATCGTCGCCTCGATCTTGAGGCGGTTGCGTACAATGCCGACGTCAGCCATCAACCGGGACTGCTCACGTTGGCCGTAGCTTGCGATGCGTTCAGGGTCGAAGCCGTGAAATGCTTCGCGAAAGTTGTCTCTCTTCTTAAGAATGGTCAGCCATGACAGTCCGGCCTGGAAGCCTTCGAGGATGATCTTTTCGAACAGCGCACGGTCATCAGTCTTGGGCACCCCCCACTCTTCGTCATGGTAGCGGGTATATTCCGGGTCGTTGATCCCGGGCCATGGGCAGCGCGCGATGCCGCCTTCCTTGAGAGAGGACGTGCTCAAGGGCAATGTAGCGACCTGTTCAACTTGTTTCGTCATCAGGCATCAGCCGGCCGGCCGTTGTCGAGATTAAAGGTGATCCAATCCGGCGCATCGAGCTCGATGGCAACGCCACCGGCGCTGACCGGGGTTCCCTTTGTCTTTGCCTCGGATAACCGATCCAGGCGGATCACAGCGATGGCCCGCTCTCCGGCGGCGGAGCCAAGGTGGCCGATTTTGGCCTCGCCTGCTGTAACTTCGGCGCCCGGTGTAAGGTTGGCTTCACCTCTGACGCGCACGGCGCGGCGGCGAGCGGTGCCTCGGTGCTGCATGCGGCTGACGACTTCCTGACCAATGAAGCAGCCCTTTTTGAAGTCGACGCTACCCAACTGGTCGTAAATCGCCTCGTGGGGGAACGTGTCGCCCAACGCGTAGTCGGCGCGGGCTTCAGGTACGCCGAGCTGGATGCGGTGGGCGTGGTAGTCGGCCGGGGTGGCGGTGGCGGCGGGAACTTCGCTCAGACGCTCCGGCGGCAGGATCAGACGCATGCCCATATGAGGATGGCGCGGGTCGGCATAGGCGATGAGCCCGCCGGGCAGGGTTATCTGTCCGGGCCAAATGGCTGCGACTTCGAAGCGGCCGGAAACGTCCTCGAAGGCCACGTCGGCGCGCAGGCGATAAAGGCTCAGGCGCTTCACGAAGTCGCCGGCGGCGGCGTGGTCAATATCCGCATAGAATGCCTCGGCGGTCGCGACCAGGAAGAAATCGAACAGGATCTTGCCCTGCGGCGAGAGAAGCGCGGTGTGTAGAGCGCCCTGCTCGTCGAGCCTTCCCAGCGAATTCGTCAGCAAGCCATCGAGGAGGGGGGCTGCATCACTACCGGTGATCTTGATCACGCCACGGTCGGGCAGAGGCGTTAGTCGAGCGGTCGGCATGTGGTGCTTCTTTTGGTTGGGTTGGTGGTGATAGCGGCCTCACCCCGCATTGCTTGTGGTGAAGGAGCCGGCGGCTGTGGTGTGTGCGTCACGTCGACGTGTTGCCGCCGACGGTAAATCGCGGTCCGCGGACATGCAAGGTCGTGCGGTGTACGATCCGAGGGAGCAGTGTTCATGAGGTGGCGATTAACGCCAACGGTATGACGTGATAATCAAGTGCTTCGCGATAACCACAGGCGGGGCAGTGAGCATGGCTGAAGCGTTCGACGTAATCTTGAAAGGTGGAACGGTCGTAAATCAGGATGGCACAGGCGTGCGCGATGTCGCCGTGCGCGATGGCCGTATAACCGCGATCGCTTCTGCCTCACGCCCGCTTACGGGAAGTGCCCGCGAGACGATTGATTGCCAGGGACTCCACATCCTTCCCGGCGTTATCGATAGCCAGGTGCATTTTCGCGAGCCCGGCCTGACGCACAAAGAAGACCTTGAGACGGGCAGCCGCGCAGCGGTGCTTGGCGGTGTGACGGTAGTCTTCGAAATGCCGAATACCAATCCGTTGACGACGACGCCTGCAGCGTTGGCCGACAAGGTCGCGGCGGCACGCGGGCGCATGTTTTGTGACTTTGCATTCTACGTCGGCGGCACCCGCGAAAATATCGAAGATATTCCGATGCTTGAGCGGCTCGAGGCGTCGGCCGGCATGAAGATATTCATGGGATCTTCAACCGGGAATTTGCTTGTTGATGA
Organism: uncultured Hyphomicrobiaceae bacterium; assembly: GCA_964632265.1. Taxonomy (GTDB): domain Bacteria; phylum Pseudomonadota; class Alphaproteobacteria; order Rhizobiales; family Hyphomicrobiaceae; genus CAJQQK01. The sequence continues at coordinate 9,421 of CAZWCL010000009.1, forward strand.
TGAGGCGTCGCTCGATGAAATCATTTCGCGTATCAGCCGGCGGGCTGCATTTCATTCCGAAGACGAGGCCCGGTTGATCGAACGCGAAGGAGTGCGCCGGGCGGGTGACCCGACCAGTCATCCGGAATGGCGCGATGTCGAGGTTGCGATGATTTCGACGCGGCGGCTTGTGCGCCTTGCTGAAAAACACCGCCGACGGGTTCATGTGCTGCACATTTCCACAGGTGACGAAATCGAGTTCCTACGCGACCATAAGGACTGGGCAAGCGTCGAGGTGACGCCCAATCATCTCACGCTCACAGCGCCTGAGTGCTACGAACGGCTCGGCAGTTTCGCCCAGATGAACCCGCCGGTGCGCGATGGTGACCATCAGGCGCGAATTTGGGCCGGCGTGGCAGATGGCACGGTTGATGTGCTGGGCTCGGATCATGCGCCACATACGCGTGAGGAAAAGGAGCATCCCTATCCCGGTTCACATTCGGGCATGACCGGAGTGCAAACGCTCGTCCCCATCATGCTCGACCATGTCAATGCCGGACGTCTGACATTAGAACGGTTCGTCGATCTCACCAGCCACGGGCCGCAGCGCCTGTTCGGGCTGCGAGGAAAGGGGCGGATCGCCGTCGGTTATGACGCCGATTTCACGATTGTCGACATGGGCCGGCGAGAGACGCTGACGAACGACCGGATTGCCAGCAAGTGTGGCTGGACGCCGTTCGATGGAACGGCGGTGAAGGGCTGGCCGGTGCGGACTATTATTCGTGGGCGAACGGTCATGGCCGATGGTGAAATCATCGGCGCGGCGAACGGCGATGCCGCGCGCTTTTGGGAAGCCGTCTGACGCCGAAGTGCAAAAATAAAGCCCCGCCGAGGCGGCGGGGCCTTTCACCTGCTTGACGACCAGCCAAATCGAAAAAGTTCTAGTTCAGCCCTAAAATCGCTCGGCGCCAGGCGAGGGAGCGCTTGCGGGGCGCGGCGCGGCGTCGTGGCTCTGAGCGGCGACGCTGTGTCGATGTGATCTGTTGGTCAGGCTGCTTGGCGAACGAGCGAGCGAGGCGACTTGGCAAGGCATTCATCACTACGACCTTGGTGCCGACCTTGGCGATCTTCGCGAGATGCGCCACGTGCGTGTTGTGCATGCGGAAACACCCACTGGAAGCTGCCTGGCCGATCGACTTCGCGTTGTTCGTCCCGTGAATGCGGTACAGTGAGGAACCCAAATAAAGTGCCTTGGCACCGAGAGGATTGTAGAGGCCACCCGTCATCAGTTTGGGCAGGTTCGGTTTTCGCTCACGCATTTTTGCTGGTGGACGCCAATCCGGCCAATTCCGCTTCGCCGAAATCCGCTTCGTGCCAGTCCACTGAAAGCCCAGACGTCCGACTGTGATCGGGTAGAGATATGCTCTGGAGCGCGAGCGCACATAAAGAAGGCGACGGCGTTTGGTGTCGATCAGGATCGTGCCGGGGGCGTACTTCGAGCGGAAAGAGATCGTGGGCGGTACGCGCGCTGAAATCTGTGGACGCGGGCCGCCGGACAACTTGTCCGGCGTTTCCTTCGCCGAAGGCTTGGCCGACTGGGCGGCAGCGGGCATCGCGAATGCTGTCGCGCACAGTACGCACATAACAAAACGAAACATAAATTATCATACCTCCGAGATGATTTGGCTGGGGGGATGGCCTGCGGCAGATCCACCGCTTGATTGAGCCTTTGCGCTTGCTCCTGCAACCGAATGTTGCAAGTGATGTGCCTAAATGGTTAATGAAACGTGGCCGTCGGAGCGTGCGTGGAATTTTATGCAAGGCAACACCTTCAAGCTAGTTTTTCATGTCGCGCAGAAGGATTGCGTTCCCGTTACCCGCACTCACTTCTGCTTTTTTTTCTGATCGCGCCCGAGATGCTGCATGACCGGTTGGTAGGCGTGCCAGATGCCGTCGGCGCCGATCGACAGACCCATGCCGTCGTAGCCACCGGCCGCCTTCATGCGGGCTATTTCGGCAGGTGTTTCAAGCCGCATGAGTTCGACGCTCAAACGGGGGCCGAGACCTTCGAGGGGGATTTCGGCAAAAGCCGGCCAAACGTAAATCTTACTGTTTTCCGCGTCTTTGCCGCGACGCAGCACAGCGTATGGCGCCTCCAGAAGATTGATCAGTTCAGCAAGACGTTCGCGGCCGGTCCCGTCGGGCGATGCCTTTCTCCAAGCGGCTAGAGTTCCTCTTGCGCTCAAGGCGCCAAAGTTCGGTGGCAGCTCATTCCACTGGATTGGGATGAGCAACTCGTCGATATCGCCGGTGCGGGCCGCCGCGATGATGGCATCACGCATTTCGTTGACCGGCACCGGGAGGGCGGCGCGGCCCTGACCGATCTCCGGCGGCGGTGGATCGGTTCGGGAAGCGGCCGCAGACCTGGCAGGCTTGTTGTCGCTCGCGCCGGCGGGGTGCTCTGCTATTATTCCCAAACAAGCAAAGCTCAGGAGCCCCGTGAGCAGGTATATGCGTGCAAGCAAAATGCTTCCGGCGGGCTTGCAAATATCCGCTCGCGTGGGACCGTGCGCCGGTCCGCTGGGTTCTGTCATTGCTTCAGTCCCTGTCTCGTTTGGTCGCCATCAGGCCGGGCATTGCTCGCCTCTGTATAAACATCCGTGTCGGGGTAGACTTTGCCCGCTGATTGCGCCTCATTGGCGGCGATGTCCTATATACCAAATCCTCTCATAATTCCGGTCGGTTTGATCGTTGGCGTCGCGATTTCAGCGCCGGTCGGACCAGTGAACGTGCTGTGCATTCAGCGTGCGGTCCAGCGCGGTGTCATTGGAGGCGTTGCCGCCGGGCTTGGTGCGGTTTTTGGTGATGGGTTGATCGCGCTTGCGGCTACCATGGGCATCGGTGCCATCGACTCGATGGTAACCTATTACCGAGGCGCTATTCAGTTCATTGGCGGGCTTGTGCTGTTGGCGTTCGGTGTGATGCTCGCTCGTAGTACGGCGCCCGTCGCGGAGGCTGCAGGTGTGGTCGAGGTGCCGTCGCTCGGAGGCTATATGAGCGATGGCTTGAAATCGTTCCTCATGACGATCACCAATCCAGGCGCCGTGCTCGGCCTGTTCGCAATTTTCGGTGGTATCGGGACATTCGTCGAAGTGCGCAGTTCAATCGATGCGTTGGTGCTGGTGGCTGCGATCATGGCAGGCAGCCTGTTTTGGTGGACGATGCTCTCGGTGATCGTGGCGAGGATCAAAGGCCGGTTGGGCGAAATTAATACTTCGCGGCTCAACCTGGTTGCCGGGATCGCTCTTATCGCGTTTGGCGTCGTGTTGCTGGCCGAAATTGCCTGGCAGTATAGTGGCCGGCACGGCCTGTGAGGGCAGGGAATTTCGACAAAGAGCTGCCGCGGCGCGGTCGTGCGCCCGGCTCAACTCGGAAGACGTTTGAAAGCGGGCGGCCTACTGGCGTGTTGCACTGAACGAGAACTCACCGCCGCGCACGCGCATCGCGAGACGTTCCATAAGTATGGCGACCTCGTCTTCGCCGAGCGCGTTGATGAGATCGCTCATGCCTGTATAAAGGGCGGCGAATGCCATCATCTGTGGGGTAATGCCCGCGTCAGTGCCTTCTTCCCACGCGGTGACCATCAGGCGAAGGGCGACCTGGCTGTCGCCATTGGGCTCCATCCCGTCGGGCAGGTGCATCATATAATTTTCTTTCTTCTTGGCGTGAGCATAGGTCGACAGTCGGGGCCCGGTGACGGGAACCTCTGCTTAGCATGCCGTTGCAACCGTTGTGCAAGGCGTTGGCCTGATAGTAAATGCGTTCCTTGCCACCGTGCCGGGCGGTCAGTTGCGCCCAAGTTTCGCCAAGTCCTCGGAAATCTTGATGGCTTCTTTGAAAAATCGGTCGATAGTGCTGCGGGCGGACGGCGTACAACGCCGATAGGCGCGCCGATAACTGCGGTAGCCGAGGTTGAATCGCTTGGCGATCGTTGCACGCCGCAATGCCGTCGTGCCCTCGCTGCGCACCAGGTCATCGACGGCGCTGCGCCAGCGTTGACCATCAGTGCCATTGCAGAGTTCACGCAAGTAGTGAACCGCACCGAGTATCTCCGCAAGGCGCATAAGCTGACGGTCGTAGACCCGCTCGCCATCGTTGGGGGCCGCGCTCGCTGATGAGAGACCGGCGCTGACTACCAGCGCCATCATGAACAGCGCGGCGAGCTGCCGCGGCGCCTGTGCTGCCCACATTCGTGTTGGCTGATGCATGTCTATCGCCTCGCGCACGGCAAAACCGAGCCGTTGATGATGCTTAGCTTTGTGGCGAGACGGGATCAAGGATCGGACCGTGGCAATTCTGCCCTGTCACCGGTCAAACCCCGTATCTTCTGGAAAGTGGGCAAAGCGAAAGCGGTGAGACCTGGAGTAGAGGAAGATGTATCCGAGTGCGCCAAACGACGCTGGATCTCAGGTCCCGGCGTCACGATCTGCCCGCCATTTAGCGTGGGCGGCCGTGATGAAGCTAGAAAGCTGCTTCGTCGTTTCCATGTCCATCAGTTCGTCGATGGTGACGAATTTGGCGGCGACGCAATCATCGCCTGGCACGGGTTTTCCGGACAGCCAACGGCCGTAGAAGATGGTTAGCAGATAGTGAGCTCGGAGGCTGCCATCGTCATCGCGGAGAATGACATCGTTGACATCAACAAGGCCGAGCAGCTCGCCGGTGACGCCGGTCTCTTCATGAACCTCACGCAGCGCGGCGTCACGGGCCGTTTCGCCGGGTTCGATGTGGCCGCCTGGCAGGCTCCAGACCTTGCGCCGCGGATCCTTGCCGCGATGCCCGATGAGAACCAGGCCGTCATCGCGAAAAAGGGCGGCGCTTGCTGCAGCTTTGGGCCAGTAGGCCGCCGGGGTGGACACGGTGATTGGATGTGGCAATGCGATTGCGACCTTGGATATTGTCTCAGTCGAAGGCTTATCATACCTGCTAGCTTCGAGGGTAGGTGCGCGCAGGAGGTTTTGGAGTGCCGGGGCCGGTGTCGAAGGAGGCGGCGATGCCGGCCGTTCAGCATGGCGCGTGTGCTCAAAAGGGAGATTGTTCGATGTGTTCACGCTATAATCTGACGTCTCCGCACGAGGCGGTCCGAGCCTATTTCGGCTACGAGAATAGGCACGAATTCCCGCCCCGATACAACATTGCGCCGACAGATCCGGCGGCAATCGTTCGACCGGCGCATAACGGCCGGCGTGAACTCTGGCTCGTGCGCTGGGGACTGATACCTTCCTGGGTGAAGGACCCGCAGAGTTTCTCGACGCTGATCAACGCGCGCGAGGAGACAATTCTGGAGAAGCCGTCGTTCCGAGGCGGAATCCGTCATAAGCGCTGCCTTGTGCCGGCCACAGGCTTTTACGAATGGACCGGACCACGGGGGGCGAAGCAGCCGCACCACATTCATCGTTCGCAGAACGAAAACGGTGGCGAAAGCGCGGGTGCGCTGATGGCCTTTGCCGGGATCTACGACGAGTGGCTCGGCGCAGATGGCAGCGAAATTGACACCATGGCGATTATTACGGTCGCCGCCAATCGCACGCTGCAGGCCATTCATGACCGCATGCCGGCGATCCTGGCGCCAGAGGATTTCGATGCATGGCTGGATGTAAAGGGGGTCGAGGCACGTGAGGCCGTGGAGCTTTTGCGGCCGGCGGATGACAATTCGCTCGCGGTGACTGAAGTATCTCGCGCCGTAAACAGCCCTCGTGCGGAGGGGGTGGAACTCATTGAGCCAGTCGGCGATCGCCTGCTTTGACGCTGACGTGCAGCGCTTCATTCGGGGGCCTGACAGGGTCGACGGCCTCAGGCTTTCCCTGTTCACGATATGTTTCTTGATGTGGCGGCATGGATTGTGCCGCGTGCGGCGTTAGGCTAGTTTGCCACAGTCAATACACGATCTCAAAATAAGCTGGTACTTCGAGGGAATGATTTGTGGCGGTCACGAAGGGGCGCGACATACGCCGTTCAGGGAAAGTCGCGTTGGACCCTTCGTTTGGGCACAAGCCGTCGTGCGGGGTTTGTTGCTGCGCCACACGCTGTTGCATCACCAAAGTCGCGGATGAAGCTCGTTGAGCCGGGTTTAGTTTTGATCGGCGGAATGGGTGATCAATTAACTGAAGAAAGTTAGGGCGAATAGCAAAGGCCCTGGCGTACCGAGGTTTGCAATTGTCGGGGTTGCTGGTGCGGCCATCCCGTCCACGAGAATAAACAAAATGAAGATTATATCCACATTTGTGCGCTAGAAATAAACTGACGGGTAATTTCATTCACCCGCGAGACTAGGTCACAGACGGCAAGTATCGAAGGCATGCGTTGAGATGAGCCGAGACAACAAGAGCCACACATTTGGTCGCCGCGATGACCTGGAACTGCGCGACCTTCCGGAGCCGAACATGGATCATCGTCACAATCACGACCACGCACGGCACAAGGTGCGCGTTAGCGCGGGCAGCCAGCCGTTCGGTGAGCAGGCACCCTCGGTGACCGACACGCTGCAGAATGCCCGAATGGATGCCATCGAACGGGCCATTCGGGAGTTGACGGAGGATCTCGCCCGAAACCGTGCGACGTTCGGGCAGGTTATGGATGAATTGCGCGATACCAACCACAATGGTGTGCCGGATGCGCTTGAAAGGCGCGGATCTAACGACTACGAGCTCGGCGAAGGCCTCGACCGCGAGGATATTGCGGAGCTGGTATACCGTGTCGAGCGTAGTGTCCACACGCGCTTCAAGGAGTTGGCGCGAGCCTGGTCGGTGCTGGGTGACCGCCTGAAAGCGCTCGAGGACAAGGTCGAAGAGGTCGAGCTGCCGGATATTTCCGGTGTTCAGGGGCTGTCGCCGGACCTCGAAGCGAGCATCCGCTCGCTCGCGTCTTCCGATCACCGGCTTGAGAAGCTTGAAAAAGTTATCGAAGCCGTTGACCGTCGGGTACAGACGTTGGCCGTCTCGGGATCAAGCTCGCACGATGACGATCGGTTCGAAAAACTCGAAAAGCTGACCGAGGCCGTTGACCGGCGGTTGCAGACCTTGGCGGCCTCAGGCATCAGTTCGTTTGATACCGATCGGCTGGTCAAGAAATTTGAAAGTGTCGAGCGCCTGATCGCGGACAATTCGGGCGGCAATCTCGAGCTTGGTCCGGTTATGTCGGGGCTCCGGGATGTCGAGGATGGTCTGCGCGGCATCGGCGCTCAGGTTCGCGACGTCGACAACCGTACAGGTGACGTCAATCTGCTTGTCGATGCGATGAGCGAGCGTCAGCAGCGCCTGGAAGATATCATCCGCACCCAGCAAGACCAGATCGCGGATTTACTGAAGATCGTCCGCGACGACTTAGATCCGGCCGTCCTTCAGTCGGCGGGACCTGACAGCGAAACGTTGAGCGCAATTGTTGGGGGGGCCGTCTCGGAGCGCTTCAACGGACTGTCCACCAGTGTGCAACACAGGTTGAGCCAGCTCGAAGATCTCGTGAAGGGTGCGATGGACCGGCCGGTCGTCGTCAACGGTAGCGGCGATGCAGACACCGGCTACCTCAGCGATGCTGTTGGCAAGATTATCAACAATCAACACACGCTCGCCAGCTCCATTGATGAATGGCGCGGGCAGGTACGTGACGACATGGTCGCGTTGCGCACGCGGGTCGATAATCTCGATAGCCGTCCCGAGGAATCGAACTATGAAGAGCGCTTCCGCGAAATTAGCGACCGTCTTCAGGATCTGCAGACCAAGGTCCCACATCTGCAGGACTACGGGCGACAGCCCGTTCAAGAGCCGCAGGATGGCTGGTCGCGCTTCAAGATTTGGCTCTACGGCACGACCGACTGGTACGGAGTGAGTTGGGGTGGGGAGCGTGAAGACGGCGCGACCTGGACCGCACGCGACCGTGCGGGCGTGGACGGTGCGTCCAAAGCCGAAGGCGAAGCAATTTACGCGCGCGCAAACGGGAATGGTAGCGCCTACGAAGAACACCAGCACCGGGCCTGATGCCGTTGCCTGCCGACCGGCTGGGAGCCGTCAGCGGATTTTAGCGTGACGAGCTAGCTAGGTGGGGCGGCTGCGCGGCGTAGGCGATCGTTGATCGCGCGACCGAGGCCTTGATCGGGGATAGATGCCACGGCGATTGAGTTGCCTGGGCCATCGTCCAGGGCACGCAAGGCTGCGAACAAGTTGGCCGCCGCCTCGGTGAGGTCTCCAGCGGGAGAGAGATTTATTATCTGCGCGGCTTCGACTGCGGCGGACGGTCCTGGGCCGAAGGCCAGATAAGCTTGCTGCTTTGTGGGCTCGTCGACCGACAGGTGAACCTTCTTCGCCGGGGCGTAGTGACTTTCCAATTGACCGGGCGACGTGCGCGCCGTGGTGCTTCGTTCGTCGGTTGCCGGCGGAGTTTCATTTGTGTGTGGCTGGATGATGAGGCCGGTCTTTTCCATTATGGCCTCGCGCGTGACGGCGCCCGGCCGCAACAGCACCGGTTGGTCGGTGCGGACATCGAGAATGGTCGATTCTAGCCCAAGCGGGCAAGGGCCGTCATCCAGGATGATGCTTGGGACCGGTCGTCGGTGCGCTCCGATTCGGGTTGTGCGACCTCCCCCGTCATCAAGGTCCGCAGAAAAGTCGGCTGCCACATGGTCGGCCGTCGTTGCGCTGACGTGGCCAGAGCGATTGGCGCTGGGCGCGGCCACGGGGACGCCGGATTGCTCAAGAAGTGCATGAGCGATCCGGTGCGCGGGGACCCGAATGGCGACCGTACTCAAACCGGCCGATACGAGATCGCACAGCCGGGGCTCCCGATGCGCTGTTTTTTCGAGGACAAGCGTCAGCCCGCCTGGCCAGAAGGCGGCCGCCAAACGCTCGGCGGCAGGTGTGCACGCGCCCCACTGCCACGCTGCCTCCGCAGACGGTAGATGAATAATCAGGGGATTGAACGTCGGTCGTCCTTTGGCGGCGAAAATGCTTGCCACTGCATGAGCGTTCGTTGCATCAGCGCCAAGGCCATAGACGGTCTCGGTCGGAAAAGCCACGAGTTCGCCGGCGACCAGGGCGCGGGCGGCATGGGCAATATTATTTTCCGTCGCTGGGATCGGCGTGACGTTCATTGTCGTTGTAACCAGTTGGAACCGACGTCGGTTCAAAACGAATAACGAGAGCGGTCTGACCACTGTCAGCGCGGACCGAAATTCGCAGAATGACAGCGATCTCATCCGCGACTATGTTCATCCGCGATCAGACGTACCCCAACCGAGATACGAATATCAGGCGCGCCATGAAGTACCAGCCTCCAGTAGAAGACATCCTCTTTTCGCTCAAGTCCGCCGCAGAGGTCGATGAGCTGATGGCGGCGGGTCTCTACGAAGACAGGCTCGACGACGAGACCTTACGTGCAATCGTGGAGGGGGCCGGCAAGTTTGCCGCCGATGTTCTCGATCCTTTGAATCGTCCGGGCGATCAAGCCGGAGCGCGGCTCACCGATGGTAAGGTCATCACGCCGGATGGCTGGCGGGATGCTTACCGACAGTTTCGTGAAGGGGGCTGGAACTCGCTGACCGGCCCGGAATCATTCGGCGGCCAGGATATGCCGGAAATCGTGTCGGTCGCGACGTCAGAGATCTGGAATGCATCCAATCTGGCGTTCGGTCTCTGTCCGCTGCTGACGATGGGGGCCATCGATGCGCTGAAGGCGCACGGCAGCGAGGAACTCAAGGAGAAGTTCCTCGGCAAGATGGTGTCGGGTGAGTGGACGGGAACGATGAACCTTACCGAGCCGCAGGCAGGCTCGGATCTTGGCGGGCTCAGAACGCGCGCCGTGCGCCAGGACGATGGCACGTACAAGATCACCGGCACCAAGATCTACATTACGTATGGCGATCACGATCTCACCGAGAACATCGTGCACATGGTACTCGCGCGACTGCCTGATGCGCCGGAAGGTACGCGGGGCATTTCCCTGTTCCTGGTCCCCAAGGTCCTGGTCAACGACGATGGTACGCTTGGTGAGCGCAACGATATTATAACGGCGGGCCTCGAGCATAAGCTCGGTATCCACGCGAGCCCGACGTGTA
>CAZWCL010000010.1:0-19181 GCA_964632265.1 uncultured Hyphomicrobiaceae bacterium
CCTCTATCTGGCTGGCCAGATCAATGGTACGACCGGCTATGAAGAAGCAGGCGCGCAAGGTCTGGTTGCCGGGCTCAATGCCGCGTTGGCCGCAGCCGGAGGAACCGAGCCCCTTATTCTCTCGCGCACCGATAGCTACACGGGCGTCATGATCGATGATTTGACCACCCGCGGCGTCTCCGAGCCCTATCGCATGTTCACGTCACGCGCGGAATATCGCCTGAAATTGCGCGCCGACAATGCCGATCAGCGCCTTACCCCGCTCGGTCTGGCCCTTGGCTGCATTGGCCCCGATCGTAGGTCTGCCTTTCGCAGCAAGTCGGATGCGCTCGAGACCGCCCGCACCACGCTCGAAGGTCTTGCCGTCACCCCGAACGAGGCCGCCAATCACGGCCTTGCGCTTAACAAGGACGGCCGCCGCCGCTCAGCGTTCGAACTCCTGAGTTATCCGGAAATTACGATAGATCGCCTGGCGGCCATCTGGCCGAAACTCTCTGACCTAGACCCGGTCGTTGCCGGCCAGCTCGCCGTCGACGCCCGCTACGCCGCCTACGTCGAACGTCAGGAAGCCGACGTCGAAGCCCTTCGCCGTGACGAGGCCACCCAAATACCCCCGGATCTGGATTTTTCTGAAATCGCCGGCTTGTCCAACGAATTGCGCGGGAAGCTCGCATCAAACCGGCCCGCGACCCTGGCACAGGCCGCCCGCATCGATGGTATGACCCCGGCCGCCCTCCTCCTGTTGCGTGCCATTGTCCGCAAATCCAGAAGATCCCGCGCGACTGCGTGATGCAACACGAAGCGTCACAAAAACCGCACCCATCGAATCCGGACTCCGGCGAGGCACTGCGGGCCGCCCGCGATATCCTGCCGCTCGCAATCGGCGTCGCAGTCTACGGTGCAGCCTTCGGACTGCTCACAGCACAGGCTGGGATGGATGGTCTCGAAGTCGGTGTTATGGGACTTACGGTTTTTGCAGGCTCATCCCAGATCGTAGCAGTCGAACGTCTTGTTGCTGGCGCCGGCGCCTCGCTAGCGATCATAGCTGGTCTGGCGCTCAATCTCCGCCTGCTGCTGCTCACGGCGTCGGTGCGAGAGATTTACGCGGGCCGTCCCTGGTGGCAGGTTATTCTTGGCGCGCACTTAACGAGCGACGAGAACTGGGCGCTCATGTTGTCGCGCCGTGCCGCCGGCGAGATCGTGGGCTTTTGGTATATGGTCGGCAGTGGCGTGCTAATCTGCACTGTGTGGATCGCCGCCACTGTCGCAGGGAACATATTCGCCACGGCCATTCCCGAACCTCGCGCCCTCGGCATGGATTTCGCGTTCACCGCCGCATTCATCGCAATCGCCTGCACCATGTGGCGCGGCTGGTCTGACGCCTTGCCCTGGAGCCTGGCCATCCTGGTGGCGACAGGCGTAGGGCTCACCAGTATCGTCGATACCAGCTTTGGCATCGTGGCTGGCGGCGTTGGCGGCGCCGTTCTGGCAGGAGCACTTGGCCATGACTGATCCAGCGACCGCAGCCGGCACGGCAGCCATAGCAATCACCATGGCCGGCTTGGCGCTTGGCACGATCTCCATCCGCCTGGTCGGCGTCGCGCTCGGCCGCAGCCTCCCGCAAAGGGGACCGTGGGCACGCGGGCTGAAGGCCCTTCCCGGCTGCCTGATCATATCACTCGTTACTGTTCTGCTTGTGCAAAACGGTCCTCAGGAGTGGATTGCAGCTTTGGTGGCACTTGTCGTTGCCTGCCTCACGCGCAGTCTGCCGATCACCATGCTTTGTGGCATCGCCGCCATTTACGCGCTGCGTCATTCGGGTCTATTCCTGTGACCGCCCTCCCGCTGACCATTCGTGGCCCGGAAGACCTGGTCGCCATAGTGCCGATGGCGCAGCCGACACGGGACCGCTTGGCCCGCTACGCCGCACTTCTCATCAAATGGCAGCGCAGCATCAACCTCGTAGCCCCGAAGACCCTGCCGGACCTGTGGTCCCGCCACATGGCGGACAGTCTCCAGATTGCCACGCTTATCCCGTCTAACACGCGCAAAATCGCTGATCTCGGTGCTGGCGCTGGCTTTCCCGGTCTTGTACTCGCCGCCTACTTCGCCGATACCGAAACATCCCCGTGCCCGACTGTTACGCTGGTCGAAAGCGACAGACGCAAGGCCGCCTTCCTCCGCGAAGCGGCCCGCATAATGGAAATCTCTGTGGAGATCTTGTCGACGCGAATCGAAAACGATGCGAATCTAAACGCGCTACGCGACATCGATGTATTTACCGCCCGCGCGCTGGCACCGCTTAGTAGGCTTTTTGAGTTTGTTGCGCCGTATCATGTAGGCGACCGGCAGGGCGCGAGGACCTGTATATTTCTGAAAGGCCGTCAAGCGCCGAAAGAAATCGAAGACGCGCGCAAGTCTGGGTGGGTCTTCGATGTTACGATGCATCCGAGCAAGACGGACACCGACGCATCGATTGTCGTCGTTGAACACCTGGAACTGAACACGCGAAGCGACTGAGGACGACTGCAATGAACGCGCCCCGTGACGCTGAAGTGGAAAACCGCCCGCGCATTCTCGCTGTCGCCAACCAGAAGGGCGGGGTCGGAAAGACGACGACCGCGATTAACCTGGGCACAGCCTTAGCGGCAATTGGCGAAAAGGTTCTCGTGATCGACATCGACCCGCAGGGAAACGCATCGACCGGTCTCGGCGTGCCACCCGGCAGCCGCTCCCATACCTCTTTTACCGTCTTGGCTGGCCACGCGCCCGCGCTGCAGGCCGCCGTCCGCACCGAAGTTCCCAACCTTCACATCATCCCTGGAAACAATGATCTAGTTGGCTTCGAGTCCGAATACATGACCGATCGCAACCGAGCGTTTCGGATGCGCGACGCCCTCACCGCGATGCAGGCTGATCAAGCCGCCCGGCCAACTGAAGCACCCTTTACTTACGTCCTCATCGATTGCCCGCCATCACTTAACCTATTGACGTTAAACTCTTTAGTTGCCGCTGATGCTGTTGTTGTCCCGGTTCAGTGCGAGTTCTTCGCTCTCGAGGGCATCTCCCAGCTTAACGACACGATTCAGCAGATCCGTGGCTCCCTCAATCCCGACCTCGAGATCCAGGGCGTCGTGCTGACGATGTACGATCACCGCACGGGGTTGTCGCGTGAGGTGGCTTCCGAAGTCCGCGAATTCTTTGGCGATAAAGTCTACGACACACCGATTCCGCGGAATGTCCGCGTCGCCGAAGCCCCCTCCTTCGGCAAACCGATCCTGCTTTACGACTATGACTGCCCTGGCAGCCAGGCTTACGTTGCCCTGGCCACTGAAATAATTGACCGAGAGAAATCACGCCGCGAAGCAGCGTGATATTGTCGAGGTCACCGAAAAAATAGAGACATCCGGCCCGTGAGTCGCAGATGCATGCAAGGGGTCGCGAATCACGTATCAACAACTTAAGCGTCTGAGACGTACGTCAGAGATGAAATGAGGGGATCGATGGCGGTAGCGCAACAACCAGGGAAGCTCGGGCGGGGGCTCGCTTCCCTGATGGGTGAACAAGGTCCATCGAAGTCGCGTCTGCCGCCGGAAGGCGTGCAGCGTATTGTACCGATCGATCAGATCCGGCCCAGCCCCCTCAACCCGCGCAAGTCGTTCCGCGACGAGGAGCTGAGCGAACTCGCCGACTCCATCCGCGAGCGCGGCTTGGTGCAACCCCTCATAGTGCGCGAGTCGGAAGAAAACAGCTACGAAATCGTTGCCGGCGAGCGTCGCTGGCGTGCGGCGCAGCGCGCCGGCGTGCATATGGTTTCTGTTATCATCCGTGAGCTTGATGACCAGGAAATGCTCGAACTGGCCATTATTGAGAATGTTCAACGGACCGATCTCAACTCGATCGAGGAAGCAACCGGCTACCGCGACCTGATCGAGCGCTTCGGCTATACGCAGGACCGTCTTTCGGAGGTCATCGGCAAGAGCCGCAGTCATCTCGCTAATACACTTCGTCTTTTGAAGTTGCCGGATGGTATCCAGCAGCACGTCAGCGACGGCCGGATGACGCCCGGCCATGCGCGGCCCCTTGTCGGCCGTCCCGATGCCGAAGCATTGGCAGAACAAATCATTGCCCGTGACATGAATGTCCGCGATGTCGAAAAGCTTGTCCAGAAAGCCGATATCTCCAAGGATCAGCCGGAAATTCAGCGCCGCGTACGCGACAAGGATCCGGATACCCGCGCCTTCGAGAACGAAGTATCCAACATCCTGGGTCTCAAAGTCGAAATCCGCCCCGGCGCCGGCGAAACCGGTACCCTGACGATTCGCTATACTGACTTTGATCAACTCGACTATCTCCGCATGCTGCTTGTTGGAGAACGTCGGTAGTCAACATCAGCCGAACCAGTGACAACGTGTAATTGCCGCCAGGTCATTACCAGAGTGCCAGGCGTCAATCTGGCCTTGTCGCCTTGCTAGACCAGTAGACGGGTATCACTGGTCTTTGAAGCGCTGCTCTAATAATAGTAACGATCATCGCGCACCGCTCCATCTTTATCCCCGGCAACGCGGGAATCGGAGGCAAGCCAGCTCCGCTTTGCTAGGTCGTCAGGGATCAAATCGCGCGACCACAACGGACATGTCCTAATGAACCTCACCGCCCTTCAGATCCTGACCGAGACGATCAATGCCCGGCGGGAAGCTGCAGCCGGCAAATCGTACACGCGCCAGCTGCTCGATGCCGGCACGCCAAAGTGTGCAAAAAAGCTTGGTGAGGAGTCAGCCGAGGTCATCATCGCCGCCTTGACGGAAGATGACGTCGCACTTCACGGTGAAGCAGCCGACCTGATTTATCACCTGCTGGTTCTGCTGGAGAGCCGCGGCACCGATCTCGGCCCGGTCCTGGATATCCTGGCGCGCCGCCACGGAATATCTGGTATAGACGAGAAGGCCTCTCGGAAGTCATCCTGAGCGCCAAGATCCCTTCTCAGCTCGGACCTGCACATGATTGAAATCAACGGCGTCGCACACGTCATCCTCACAGTCAGTCAGTGGGAGAAAGCGCATGCGTTCTACTCGGAACTGATGCCCTTCCTTGGCCTGACCAAAGTGTATGATGGCAACAATTTCCTGTATCATGTCGGCGGGCGAACAGCCCTCGGCATCCAGCGTGCAGCACCTGAATACGAAAACGAACGATTTGTGCAGAACCGAGTGGGCCTGCACCACATGTGCTTCCGTGTTCGGTCGCGTGAAGACGTCGACAAGGCCGCCGAAAAGGTCCGCGCCATAGGTGGTCTCATCGATCGCGGTCCATTGGAGGGAGATTTCGCGCCCGGCTATTATTACTTCGTTTTCGAAGATCCCGACGGCATTCGTCTAGAGGTCAACTATATTCCTGGCAAAGGTCTCCTCGTTGGAGACAAACCGCTCCTTCCCAGCGATGATCCCAACTGGGACCAGAATGCCTGAGCAGCGACCCGCAATACTAAGCCCCGGAGTGCCTGAACCTATGAAGTCGCACAAAACGTTTGCCGCCGCCCTTTCGTTATCGGCGGTTATGGGTGTTGCTGTCGCTTTTAGTCCTGTACACGCCCACAAAGGCGCCACCGGCGTCGTCAAAGAGCGTATGATGGCCATGAAAAGTATGGGCCGGCAGATGAAAGAGCTCGGCGCGATGGTCACCGGCAAAACACCCTATGACGCCGACAGGGCCCGCGAGATCGCCGCGGCGCTGTCAGAGCACGTGAAAGAGATACCAGACCAATTCCCGAAGGACAGCCTTGACCCACCGACCGAGGCTCTACCTCGGATATGGAAGAATTGGGAGGATTTTCGCACCAAGGCGACGGAGACCTTGCGCGCTGCGGAAAAACTTGCAGCTTCCGCCGGGGATGGCCGTCAATCCGCGCTGGCAGCGGCAGGCGCTCTCGGAAAGTCCTGCAAGAGCTGTCATTCGGATTATCGCGAGAAATAGAGCCGAACGCTCTGGCGCAAACGTAGATCATCGGTCTCAGCGGCTTAATCGCTGCGGTCGACGCTGCCCCTACCATGATCCGTAACATTATAGCGACTGCACTATGCCCCGACGGCTGCAAGGCGTTAGGATGGGAACCTATCCGGTAGAATAACGGCCCACCATGACAGACACCTCTCCGATCCCCTACTCGCCATACCGCATATTTACGCGCGATGAGTGGGCGCGCCTGCGCGCCGACACTCCGATGACGATCGTGCCTAAGGACCTTGATGCCCTGTCAGGTCTCATCGAGGATCTGTCGATCGACGAAATCGAGCAGATTTATCTGCCGATGTCACGTCTGCTCAATCTCTATGTGCAGGCCAGCCAGGAACTGCGCGCGGTTTCTTCCACTTTCCTCGGCCATCGGGACGACAAGATTCCGTTCATTCTCGGTATCGCCGGCTCCGTAGCCGTCGGAAAGTCGACCACTGCGCGTGTTCTCAAGGCCCTTCTCGCCCGCTGGCCTGATCATCCTCGCGTCGATTTGATCACGACGGATGGGTTTCTCTATCCTAACGCCGAGCTCGAACGCCGCGGAATTATGGATCGTAAGGGGTTTCCGGAGAGCTTTGACACGCGGCGCCTCTTGCGCTTCCTGGGCGAAGTGAAGTCGGGCAAGGACCGGGTCGAAGCCCCTGTCTATTCACACTTTCATTATGACATCGTGCCTGAGCAATCGATTGTCGTATCACGGCCCGATATCTTGATAGTCGAAGGTCTAAACGTTCTCCAGCCGGCCCGGCTACCCAAGGAAGGCAAGGAAATACCATACGTTTCCGATTTCTTCGACTTCTCAATTTATATGGATGCCCGCGCAGCTCTGATTGAGCAATGGTACGTCACACGCTTTTTGAAGCTCCGCGCCACCGCCTTCCGCGACAAGGGTGCGTATTTTCATCGCTATTCTAAACTCGACGATGAAGAAGCACAGAATCGGGCCCTTCAAATCTGGCGTGAGATTAACCTTCGCAACTTGATCGAAAACATCAAACCAACGCGCCAGCGGGCCCGTTTGATTTTGCGCAAGGGCGAAGACCATCGCATCGAAAGCGTCGCCCTCCGCAAGCTCTAAACGCTGCTCCGCCCAAAAAAAGAGCCGCACGGGGATCCTGCGGCTCAATAAAAGTTTATATGCTCTGAGAAACTTGAAGTGTCGTCATCTGGCGGTGGTCTCGTCTCCTTTCGGGCTGTTCGACATCATAAATAACATTTGAGCCAGTAACGCCTGGCTGTCATTGCTGTCGTCCGAGTCGTCTTCCAACTCGGCGCAGCACGCGGCGGCCTGAGCAAGCGCATGAGCCCCAATCGCCAACAGACACGACAGTTCGTTTCGCTTCGACTGCTTGGCGTGGGAATTTCGCAGAATATCCCGAGGCGATCGGCGCACGGCTTCGCGCTGACGCAGCAGCGATTGTCTGGCCGCCTCCGTGGGTATTCTGAATGAGACATTGTCGTTGAGCTGGCTGACATCCGGCAAGCCTAACAGCTCATTTCTTATTTCATCGCGTTTGGCGTTATACTTGTCGCGAAGCCGACGAATAGTCGAAGGGTCGTTAAACCCCAGTTTGCGGATAGCCGTTGTCGGCTTCAGACCGGGCGTCGCTTCAATCAAACGTCCAATATCGAGCAGGCGCGCGTGATCATCAATTCCACTGCCTACTGGCCGGCCCCGAGATCTTTTCTCGCTTGGCATTTTCATTTCTCTCGTTAGGCATGATTGAACTTTCGATTCAAAATGCCATGAGAAATAAAAAAGCCAAGAGATTTTAATTGCCTAGCGCGGAGAATTAAACGTGTTGCGCATGGAATCGTTGCGAAAATGACTAAATCGGCCAGTTATCGAGATAAGCACAGTCCCCTTTTTAGGAGAATTCCAAATGCAACTCGATGCTGAAACGAAAGAGCCCGAATCAAAACGATCAGCTAGGTCATGTCATTAGAGGACCTATTACTTCCCAATCAGACCGTTTTTCTCTGCCAACTCACGCAGGTTCGTGCTCGGTCTCGCGCCCACATGAGATATAACATCGGCTGCCGCAAGACTACCGAGGCGTGCTGAAACTTCTAAACTGCAGTTATGCGTATGGCCGAATAAAAACCCAGCTGCATAAAGGTCGCCCGCGCCAGTGGTATCAAGAACCTGCTCAACCCGTTGTGCCGCAACAGCTATTTCATCGTTGCCTGAAATGATGAACGACCCTTTTTCGCTACGCGTCAGGACCGCAAGGTCGGTATCTTCTTTCACTTTCCGCGCTGCATCCGAGAAGGACGACGTCTCATAAAGAGATTTGATCTCGTCTTCATTCGCGAACAGTATATCGATGCCACCGCGTATCAATTCGAGAAACGAACTACGGTGCCGGTCGACGCAGAAGCCGTCTGAAAGTGTCAGTGCGACTTTGCGGCCGGAAGAGCGCGCATGGCCTGCAGCTTCGTGAAAGGCGGCCTTTGCTTCGTCACGGTCGAACAGGTAACCCTCGAGATAAACGATTGCACTATCGGCTATGATATCTTTATCGATTTCTCCGGAGTGGAGTTCGGGGCTAACACCGAGATACGTATTCATCGTACGCTCGCCATCGGGGGTCACTAGGACAAGGCAGCGTCCTGTTGGTACATTTGTTTCCGCAGGTGCCGTTTCGAACGTCACGCCGGCAGCTTTAATGTCGTGTGTGAAAACCCGCCCGAAATCGTCGCGGCCGACTTTCCCGATATATGCCGCACGGCCGCCGAAGCTTGCAATTCCCGCGATCGTATTAGCGCCTGAGCCGCCAGACATTTCGATGGCCGGGCCCATCGCACCATATAGCTTTGCGATCGTATCTTCCTCGCAAAGCTGCATGTGCCCCTTCACCGCGCCGTGCGCGGCAAGGAAAGCATCGTCGCAATGCCCGATGATGTCGACGATCGCGTTACCAATACCGCAGACGTCAAATCGTGTAGCACTCATGGGGCATTCCTTTATTCAGACTTTGTGGGTTGGGATCGGATTGAAACTAGCCGCTTTTGGTTCCCCTTTGAACCGGCTGCACGCGAACGCATCGTCGCGCACCCTGTGCGGCCAGCCGTCAGGCGAAGTGCCGTTTGCGAAGACGTCTCAGCGCCGGCGCGTGGCTGCGTGCTGCGCCAGATTGAAGAGGACGCGCTCGGCCAGTACGGCATCCATGCTGCTGTTGAGCCGCGCCTGTTTGGCCGTCTCGTTGAGGCGACCGAGCGCTGCCGAGAGACCGGCGGTTGACCACAGCCGGCACTGCGCCGAAACTTCATCTTTCATCGAGAAATGCAGGGGCGGCCGGAGGCTTCGCATGGCTTCGTCGGCAGTTTTGCCGGCGTCGGTTGCCGCTTTGATGCGATGCAGTCTCTGAAACGTCCTGATCGCGATGAGGATGATTGCCTGGGCGTTCTCGCCGGCGCTGATGGCACGGTCGAGTTCCGTGACGACGACCGCCGGGCGGCCCGATGCCGATGCCATGGCGATAGCTTCAAGGCCCGCATCCGTTGCATCGCCGACAATCGCGTCGACGTCCTGCACGGTGATTTCACTACGCCCGTGGCAATAGAGAATAAGCTTGTCGATTTCGCCGCGCGAGAGCGCCCGGTCCGCTCCGAGCCGCGCGACCATGAATTCGAGCGCGTCACGGTTGATCTGCAACCCTGCATGGTCAAACATCTCACGTGCCAGGGTGGCAAGGTCGCGCTCGCCATCTGCGTAACAGGGAACAGCAACCGCCCAAGGTGTTGCTTCGTAGAGCTTACGCAGTGCATCGGACGCCTTGAGATTACCCGCCTCGCAAACAAGTCCTGAAGCCGGCATGCCGCTTGCAAAAAGATCCTTGAACATTGCGGCATTGATTTTTCGTCCCGCCGAGGTTCGGACAACCTTGCCTCCCCCGAACATGGGCACCGTCTGAAGTTCCACGGTAAGTCGGTCGGGATCGCTGTCGAGATCGATTTCCTCGACCCGGATGATCTCACCCTCGCTGTCACGTCCTGCGAACGCTTTGGCAAGCGCCGCCGCCCGTTCACTGACGAGTCCGACGTCTGGTCCGTAGACCAGTGCAGCAATTATACCGGCATCCGGCTTGGCTACAAACCTTTCAGCTTGATTGGCCTTGATCGCGACCACGGTGATGAACTCCGGTTATCTGAGACATCCACATTCAATTTATTTCAAAATGGTGCCCCAGGCCATTCGGCTCACCACAAGTCCGGCACATTTGGCGCGGTAGGCGAATCGATGGCGTCGGAAAAGCGCGGGACGATCGACCGCTCCCCTGGATTGTCAATCGGCCTGGCCGGCGGAGATGGCGGGCTCGTGACCCGCCGTTCACCGCGAAAGGTGCGCCGCAATCCGACCGTGGATGTCTTTGGCGATCGTACGGGCGGTCCGGTTCTCGGCGTCACGCTTCGCGCGCACGTTGGCATAGATTGTTTGGAACCTTTGAAATCCCGCCCGTCCAAAGCTTTGTCCGGTCAGGACCACTTCCTTGTTGCGCTGATCGGTCAGCTGGAAGTCGGCATTGAGGTGATAAATCTGGGATTCCGCGTCCCCTTCAGCATCGACGAGCTGCGTTGTCAGCCGCTCTCTCAATACAATGTCGAGCCGGTAGTTCTTTTCCTCAGCCGTTCCACCACCCGTGTTTTGGAACACAAGTTCGTTGCGCAGTTGCTGGCCGACCCGTCCGGGGATCGTCGTCACAGCGACTTGCCGCATGCGGTCTTCCAACGCCACCCCGTCTAGGCTCGAGGCGTACATCGGCCTGAACCCACCATTGCCACAGGCCGCGACCATTGGAAGAATGATAGCACCGGCAAGCAGCAGACGGGCGAAAGATCGCCCGCTGTGGGTCCTCCCAACCGTGTTGCCTGCTAGTCCGTCACGCAACGACATTCACGATCCTTTGCGGCACGACGATTACCTTCTTCGGCGCCTTGCCGTCCAATGCCCGCACGACGGGCTCCAATAGCAGCGCCGCGGCTTCGACTTCGTGGTTCGAAGCGGTTCGCGCGATCGTCAACTCGTCTCGCCGCTTTCCATTGACCTGTACGGCAATGGTCATCGTATCGTCAACGAGCAGCGCGTCTTCCGCGTCTGGCCACGACGTTTCCGCGAGAATAGTGTTGTATCCCAGCCGCTGCCAGCATGTTTCCGCCAAATGTGGCATCATCGGCCCGATCATTTGAACGAGCAGCTCACCAGCCTCGCGCAGCGCCCAGGACATATCATCGGCAGGCTTATTTTGTTGTACGGCGAGCGCTGCCTGCACCGAGTTGGCGGCTTCGTAGAGTTGAGCAACAGCCACGTTGAAACGTAGCCCCTCGACATGCTGGCCGACCTGGGCGAGCGATTTGTGCATGGCCCGTCTCAATTGAGTTGCGTGTTCAGAAAACAACTCCGGCTTCGTCGCGTCTTTCTCCGCGCCCACCTCGATCACCTCATCGACCAGCCGCCAGACCCGCTGAATGAAGCGGCTGGCGCCCGCGACCCCGGCTTCTGTCCATATCACGTCACGCTCTGGCGGGCTGTCTGACAACATGAACCAGCGCGCGCAGTCGGCACCGAAGCCCTGTATGATATCGTCCGGATCGACGAGGTTTTTCCGCGACTTCGACATCTTTTCGATCGACCCGATCGTCACCGGGCTACCGCTCGAGATCTCCGTAGCCGTGCGCGTTTCGCCGTCTCCCTCGATCGCGACTTCGACCGGCAGCAGCCACCGTCCGTCCTGCGAGCGATAAGTCTCGTGGATGACCATGCCTTGCGTAAAGAGCGCGGCGAACGGCTCCTTCAGACCGTCTAGATGCCCGGTCGCACTCATCGCGCGGGTAAAGAAGCGCGAGTACAGCAGGTGCAGGATCGCATGCTCAATGCCACCGATGTATTGGTCGACCGGCAACCAGTAGCCAGCCGCTTCCTCATTCGTTGGCGTCTCGGCATGCGCATCTGCGAACCGCGCAAAATACCAGGACGAGTCGACAAAAGTATCCATCGTGTCGGTCTCACGGCGCGCCGGCTTGCTGCAGCTCGGGCAATCGACCTTTAGCCAGGATTCATGCCGATCAAGCGGGTTGCCGGGTTTGTCGAAATTGACATCTTCCGGCAGTTCCACCGGCAGATTTTCCTTTGGCACCGGCACGACGCCGCAATCTGCGCAGTGAACCATGGGGATCGGACAACCCCAGTAGCGCTGGCGAGAAATACCCCAATCGCGAAGACGATAGTTGACCTGCCGATGCCCGATCGGCCGGCCAAAGAGCGTAAGTTCATCGAGCTTTTCGGCGATGGCCTCGAACGCTTGATCCGTCGACATGCCGTCCAAGAAACCGGAATTGATCATCGTCCCGTCTTCGGTGTAGGCCGTGTCGCTGATCTCGAACGTTGCCGGATCAGCATCGCGCGGCAGCACCACCGGAACGACGGGCAGCCCGTATTTCCGAGCGAAATCAAGGTCGCGCTGATCGCCCGACGGACACCCGAAGATTGCGCCCGTACCATATTCCATCAGCACGAAGTTTGCGACATAGACGGGCAGCTCCCACGAGCTGTCGAGTGGATGGCGCACTTTGATGCCGGTATCGAAGCCGAGTTTTTCGCCCGTCTCGAGGTCTGCGAGCGAGGTTCCGGCGTGGCGGCATTCGTCGCAGAACGCCTTAAGTTCTGCGTTATCCTCGGAAGCTGCGGTCGCTAGCGGATGATCCGGCGCGATTGCCATGAACGATGCACCAAACAGCGTGTCGGGCCGCGTGGTATAAACCTCAAGCTCGCGAAAACCCTGCGGCGCCGCCTCAACCAGGCCCCAACGCACCATCATGCCTTCTGAGCGGCCGATCCAGTTTGCCTGCATCAGGCGTACCTTTTGCGGCCAGTCTTTCAACTCATCAAGCGCCGTGAGCAGGTCGTCGGCATATTCGGTTATTTTGAAGAACCATTGGGTCAGCTCGCGCTGTTCGACCAGAGCGCCGGAGCGCCAGCCGCGCCCATCGATCACCTGTTCATTGGCCAGCACCGTCTGGTCGACCGGGTCCCAGTTCACCTTGGAAGACTTCCGGTAGGCTAGGCCCTTCTCGTATAGGTCCAGAAACAATCGTTGTTGGTGCTTGTAGTAATCGACGTTGCAGGTCGCGAATTCGCGGCTCCAGTCCAGCGAAAGTCCCATCGACTTTAGCTGCGCCTTCATTGCCTCGATGTTGGCGTACGTCCATGTGCCGGGGTGCGTATTGTTCTCCATGGCGGCGTTTTCAGCCGGCATGCCGAACGCATCCCAACCCATCGGATGCAACACATTGAAACCTCGTGCCCGTTTGTACCGCGCGAGCACGTCGCCCATCGTGTAGTTCCGCACATGCCCCATATGAATGCGTCCGGACGGGTACGGAAACATCTCGAGCACATAGAATTTCGGCTTCGAAAAATCGTCGTGTGCACGAAACACGTCACGTTCAGCCCACATGCGTTGCCAATGTTTCTCGCGGTCGGCGGCATTATAGCGTTCGATGGCCATCGGGGGCACTCGCTCTCTTCGCTGGAAAAAGTGCTATGATCAGCCGAGATGTCTAATACATGTTACGCCCCGACGGAACAGGCTGGATCGCAGCATATTGAAGGCGCCAGGTAAGGGTGGACAAGATGGATCGCACAGCGGCACTCACCGAAGTACAATCAAGAATTGCCACGGCGGCACGCGAGGACGACCGTTGTGGCGCTGATGTGCATCTCATCGCGGTCTCGAAGACGTACGACGCCGATGTCATCCGGCCCGTATTGGAAGCTGGTCAGAGGCGTTTTGGCGAAAACCGTGTGCAGGAAGCGGCCGGAAAGTGGCCGGGCCTGCGCGAGACTTTTCCGGACATTGAACTGCACCTCATCGGACCGCTTCAGTCCAACAAGACGCGCCAGGCGGTGGCCCTTTTCGATGCCGTCCACACCATCGATCGGCCGAAGATCGCACGAGCGATCGCCGAAGAAATGGCCGCGCAGCAAAAGCAGCTGCAACTCTTCGTCCAGGTGAACACGGGTGAAGAGCCGCAGAAGGCAGGCATCGTGCCCGGCCAGACTAGAAACTTCGTCGATGAATGCCGCAATGAACTGGGTCTGCCCATAGTGGGGCTGATGTGTATTCCGCCAGTGGACGAAGAGCCCGCACTGCATTTCGCGTTACTTGCCAAGCTCGCCGGAGAGTGCGGCCTGTCGGCGCTGAGCATGGGCATGAGCGGAGATTACGAGACCGCCATTCAGTTCGGCGCCACACATGTCCGCGTCGGCTCGGCGATTTTCGGTGCACGCACCTAAGCCCGCCGATGCCGTTCTCTGGCGGTTGCTTCACTCCGGTACGGCCCGACACCGATCCGTCGCCGTGCGCACTCAAGTCCATAAAATTACAAGCTAATCGAAGTAGTCTGACTTGTGCTGAGCTGCGTCGGCGCTTCCGGCGCCAATTGTTTCACGGCTCAGTCAGATTGTTTCACGTGAATCCACAGCCGCGGCATCCCTGTCCGGGATAGCGCCCACTGACACAAGTCTTTCGCTGGGATGACGATACCGCGTTCGGCACGGCGTGCGTCGCCATGTTAATATCTGCTTAATGATTCGCGGCGAACCGCCCATCGTTGCTCTCTTGCTGGCGGCGCAAAACTGCGATCACCAAGTCTCAACCAAGTGCCATGCGTATCGGAACTCCGGGAGCTGGCTATGGCCAATGCCTACGTCACTGACGATCTACTTCGCGAAGCCGACAACGCGGCGAGCGATGCTGCAAGCGACGCACGCGCCGAGGTCCTTGAGCGCGCCGAGGAGGAAGCTAAGCCAGGTTCCGTCAAGTCGCCTGAGTCCTCGAAATGGCGCAAGAAGCGTCTTGCCAAGCAATCGACCTCCACTCAAGGCTACAAGAACTTCATAGTCGACGTGTGGTTATGGGACTTGAACCCGACTGAATTTGGCATTTTCAAGCGCTCGCGCAACCGCGCCCGCTCACGCCAGTTCACCAAAGACATGGACATTTTCGCCGAGGTGATCGAGGAAGGCGAACGCAAAGCCCTGATCGGATACCGCAAGGAGCTTTGGAAGAGCCGGGACGATGCTGAAAAGCGTCTCGTGTTCAAAATGTTCAGCGACAAATTGAATTGGCGCGCGACCATGGATCTGATGCTGGCACGCTCGGTCCAGCAGACGATCGGCGCCCGCCTACTTCCGGTTACCACCTACTCGGTCAACAACGCCAACGAAGATCAGGTCGTCTACATTGAGCGCTCAGCAAACAAGTGGCCGCTCATGCCGGAAAATTTCTCGTTCTTCCTGCTGAAGAACGGCAGGCTCGAGTTTTTCCGCATCCGCCAGGATTTTATCCGCTTCGGTGACGACTACACGGTCTATAACGGCCGGAACGAGAAGATCGGCACCCTCGATGGTGCCTTTTTCTCGATCTCTGGCAAATGGCGTGGACGCTTGCGCGAGGAATACGCGGACGTGCCGCTCTTGAACGTCCTTCAGATGTTCTGCGCGATGTTGATCTTTAACGATCGTTGCCGCCATCACATCAAGCAGGTCGCAAGGCACGTCATGAAGGGTTCGCTCGATCCCAAGATCGAAAAGCAGGAGAGAGATCTCTACATGAACCCTCGTCGCGTTCGCTGAACCAGCGATCGCATGAACCGTTTGCGTGTCGTTCGGGACACACGCACCGACGATTAGAGGTGGCGTAAGATGGGACCGGTCTGCGGTGGACGCTGGCTGTTCCTTTTTTGTGGGGCTTCGGAGTAGAGTTAGGTTCGCACTCAGCACATGTGCATAATGGGCATAAACCTCGCTTAGAGGCTTCCGTCATGCCGCGGAAAATGCCCTCTAATCCCGATTGTTGTAGAGTTTGTAATGTACCGGGGTAGCGTAGTTATGCAGAACAGGCACGACCAGAATCTCGCCCAGCTGAACCAGCATCTCAATCCCACGGGCCACGCCCAGACGACTGCAGCCCAGACAACTGTAGGCCAAACGAATGCAGTCGTGAATCGGCAACTGTCTTCCCACGCCTATATCGACGAAGTTGCCCGTCACCTGAGCCGTTTCCAGCGGCAGCCGGCTGCGGCCGCTGTTCGTCGTATTTCCGACTTTGCCGGAAACGCTCCCTAGAGAGCTGCGACCCGCGATATTTTCGCACCAGCAAGCAAACAGCACCCGTAGACCGGCCGTAAGGCTGAACAGCGGTGAACCAAGAAACGCCCAGGTAAATTCTAGCGTAAGTCGGAATGGGCCTAGGCATGACCACCGACGATACATAAGAGGGCGGCGGCGCTATGAGAGCGCCGTGCAGCGCGGACAGGCTTCGGTCTGTTCGCGCTGCGTTTTTTTGCCTATGAGCACACCGGCTTTATTCAGCGCCGCATCACATACTAACCTACATGTGCGCAAGTGCACTCTCGTGGACATCGGCGTCGTAGCCGGCCTCGAAAATCTTGAGCGTACTCGCCGGCGTCAGAACATCGACCACCAATGAAGGCGCAACTTCAAGCGCCGCCGTATACCCTTCGGGCGACCATCGGAATAAACGACCGCCGATAACGAGATACGCGCCATCACGCCATCTGACGAATGCGCCTGTTGGCAGGTCAACTATCGGAGCTTGGAACGTCGCCTTGCGGGTGCGGCCTGCGATGCGCTCTGAATGCAGTATGGTGTCTATGTCGCTGGCCTTGGCCCGTACGCTTTTCGTACCGTGCGCCCCGTTGGCCAAGTGACATTCCGCCCAAAGTTCAGAGAAAAGAATGGCATCCTGCCGCCGGCATTCGTAGCACGGTCGGTGACCGGCCGCGAAAGACGTAGCCTCGTCCAGGAAAAACAATTCCGTATAGCTATTTGGGCCCATGACTTCACGCCAGCGCCCTTTGAAGGAGAGACGGCAGGTAATCCACGCCTTACTCACCCACTGGCGAGGCCCGAGAGTCTTGTCGAGGCGATGGATCATGCCGCCCCGGTTTCCCATGAACGTGCCTCTCGCGCTGGTCGCGATGATCTGGCCGTCAGGTGTGACACGGTTGGTGAGCGGCATCGGTCGGTGAGCGGCTTTCTGACATCCAGGGTGTACGAATCGCTGCCTCGCGCAGACTGTTCATTTTCCTCCTCGCGTCAAGGCCGTCTCCGAGGTGAATCCATCCCGCAAGTGACCTCAGGCATTTGAAATGCGATCGCGTATTGCTGGAGTTCCGCTACACTTGCGCCAGCTCCTACATAGCATCTAGCCCTCCACTCGTATCGACCAAGGAGAAGGCACCCCGTGACGAACGCAACTGTTGAAACCGCTTTTACTGTGGCCCCCGGCGGCGCCCAGGGTGATCGCATCGCACATATTACCGTCGACAACCAGCGTCGGCTGAACTGCTTGAACTCCGGCGTGGTCGACGCTTTGCGGCGGGCTGTCGAAGATTTGGGTGCGAGCGAGGATGTGCGCGCCATTGTTCTCACCGGCGCCGGATCGAAATCCTTCATTGGCGGGGCCGATCTTACCCAGCTTGGCAAGCTCGACCATGACGGTGCTCGCGTCTATATCACTGGCTTGCACAAGACTTGCCTCGCGATCCGCAACGCCCCGCAACCCGTCATCGCGCGCGTTAATGGGTTCTGCCTCGGCGCAGGCCTTGAGGTCGCTGCGAGTTGCGATATGCGTGTTGCTGTCGACGGCGCCGTGTTTGGCATGCCGGAGGTTCACATGGGTCTGCCATCGGTTATCGAGGCCGCTCTCTTGCCGGGTTTGATCGGCTGGGGGAAGACCCGGGAAATTCTCATCACGGGTGACACGTTCGATGCAGCTGAGGCACTGACCATGGGCTTCATCCAGAAGTTGGTGCCAGCGGCTGACATAGATGCGGCGGTGGAATTATGGCTCACCTCCATTTGCCGTGCGGCGCCAAAGGCCGTTACGAGCCAGAAGGCTCTGATGAATCGGTGGGAGAAGACATCTGTCGCCGAAGGCGTTTACGCTGGTATCGACGCCCTGGCCGCCGCGTACGATACAGGAGAACCACAGGCACGCATCGCGGACTTCTTCGCCGCCAAGAAGGCAAAAAGCTGATGGTACGCTGAATAACAATCTCCGCGCCCAACACTCGAAAGCCCGACACCAGACAGAAAGATCAAAGACGCATGAGCGAAGCGCAGGCCGCCCCCGTCAAGCCCCGCCTTTCGGCGACCGTCATGATTATCCGTGACGCACCCGAAGGCATCGAAGTTTTCATGGTAGTGCGCCATCACAAGATCGAATTCGCTTCCGGCGCCATCGTCTTCCCGGGCGGGTCACTAGATGCATCAGATCGCGATCCGCGTCTGCGCGACGTGTGTGATGGCATCGAAGGTCTCAGCGAGAATGTCCTTGCGACGCGTGTTGCGGCTGCCCGCGAAGCGTTCGAGGAGTGCGGCGTGCTGTTTGCACGCTCACCTGGCTCCGACGCGATCATAGACGGTACCCGAGCCAAGGCGCTGGGCGCGCGTTACCGCCAACGCCTCGAAGCCGACGAAATCGGCATGGCCGATGTCGCGCTCGAAGAAGGCCTTCGCCTTGCAATCGATCAGCTCACCCATTTCGCGCACTGGATTACACCGGACCACATGCGCAAACGCTTCGACACGCACTTCTATCTGGCGCCCGCCCCCGGAGATCATGCTCTGGTCCACGATGGCAACGAAGCCGTCGACTCGCAATGGATTCGCCCCGAAGAGGCGCTTGCACAGGCGGAAAATGGCAACCTGACCATGATTTTCGCCACGAGGCTCAACCTGGAACGCCTGGCAAAAAGTGCAACCGTCGCCGATGCAATAGACAAGGCGCGCGGTGACACGGTGGTTACGGTCATGCCGTCGATGCGCAAGACGGACACGGGACGTATTCTGACGATCCCGGTGGAGGCCGGCTACGGCGGCCCCGATTTCATTGTTGAGCATTCCGCCCTGGCCGACAACAAGAAGACGTAGGCCAGACGATCACCTGCCGGCTCGCATTCGCTCGATGCATTCCCAAATCATCACGGCAATATCGGCGCCGCCGAATTTCTTGACCTCACGGATCCCCGTCGGACTAGTCACGTTGATTTCGGTGAGATAGGGCCCGATCACATCGATGCCGGTAAAGATGAGGCCCCGGCGTCTGAGTTCAGGCGCCAGCTTGGTGCAGATCTCACGG
>CAZWCL010000011.1:0-18400 GCA_964632265.1 uncultured Hyphomicrobiaceae bacterium
CAGGACGTCCTCGAAGCTTCGCGCGATGCCCTGGTGCTTGTTGACTTTTGGGCGGACTGGTGCGGCCCGTGCAAGCAGCTCACGCCGGTCATCGAGCAGGTTGTGCGGAGCTACGGCGGTAAAGTGAAGCTCGCCAAGCTGAACGTGGATCAGCATCCGGCGGTTTCCGGCCAGCTTAGAATTCAGTCTCTGCCGACCGTATACGCCTTCCTGGACGGTCAACCCGTCGACGGCTTTACCGGCGTCCAGCCGGAAAGTGCCATCAGAGCGTTAATCGACCGGCACCTGGGAGCCGCGGCCGAGGCCGACATCGCCGAAGTCCTTAAAGAAGCACGCACAGCCTTCGAAAATGGCGACCTTCAGGGCGCCGCCCAGGTCTACGCCGCCATTCTCCAATCCGACGCGCAGCACCCCGCCGCGCTCGCTGGACTGGCTGAATGCTATCTGAAAAGCGGCGACACCGAGCGTGCCGAACAAACCGTCGGCCTGGTCCCCCCTGACAAGCGCAACGATCCCGACGTCAACCGTGTTCTCGCAGCCCTGGACTTGGCTAACCGCGCCGCCAATGCAGTTGACACCTCCGGTCTCGAAAACCGCATCGCCGCCAATCCGGACGACCACGAAGCCCGCCTGGAACTCGCGGTCGCACAAGCCGGCAACGGCGATAAGGAACGCGCCATCGACGAATTGATCGAGATATTTCGACGTGACCGCAATTGGAACGATGAAGCCGCCCGCAAACAGCTCGTCCAGTTTTTCGAAGCGTGGGGCCCGACCGACCCGCACACGATTGACGGCCGCCGTAAGCTTTCAGCGCTCATGTTCGCTTAAACCGCTGGGATCCATACCGTCCGCTAGACGTTAAACGAGTATAACAGTAGCTCAGAACCGGACCGAACCGTGCCCGCATCTGTTCCAAACTATTCGCGGATCGACGATCTGCCCTCCAGCATTCCGGTGTTTCCGCTTGCCGGAGCTATCCTGCTTCCACGAGCCACCATGCCCCTCAACGTCTTTGAGCCGCGTTACCTCGAGATGATCAACAACGCGCTCTCCTCGACCCGTGTTGTGGGGATCATTCAACCCCACAAACCGCAACCCGGCGAAGAAAGTCCGAAAGGCAGCGACTCGCCTCTTAAATCTATTGGCTGTGCGGGCCGCATTACTGCTTTCCAGGAACTCGACGACGGCCGCATCCTGATTTCGCTCGCCGGCATTGCGCGCTTCAGACTGGTCGAAGAGATGGAGACGATCACCCCTTATCGCATCTGCCGCGTCGACTATACCGACTACGCCAGCGACCTCATCACCGGTCACGGCGAGGACGAAGTCGACCGCCAGGCCCTTCTTGAAGGCTTACGCAACTACCTGACCAGCAGTAATCTTGATGCCGACTGGGATGCCGTCGAAAAGGCTCCGACCGAACTACTGGTGAACTCGCTTTCCGTGATCAGTCCGTTCGGCCCGGAAGAGAAGCAGGCTCTTTTGGAAGCGCCTGACCTCCGAACACGCGCCGCAACATTGGCGACACTGGCTCAAATGGAATTAGCGGGCCAATCGCCAGCGGGCGGCGGCGATCAACTGCAATGACCGGGCCCGCCGAGGACAAAAACCCCCAGGGGGGTCGGGATCGTCCCCAGGAGAGCGAGCGCGACGATCAGAACCGGAACCAGGACCACCACACCGCCCGGACTCAACAGCACGTAACCTCGCCACGGCTCCTGGAATTCCTCGTTTGCCCTTTGACCAAGACGACGCTCCACATCTCGCACGACCGCACCGAACTTCTCAGCCGTGCCGCTGGCCTTGCCTATCCGATCCGCGACGGCATACCGATGTTGACTTCCGAAGCCGCTAGAGAACTCTCCGAAGACGAACTGAAACGTCTTAAGTAACATACGCCCGTCAATCTATTGGATCGATCAAGGCATCGGCGTCCCTATCCTGGCCGTCGTTCGCTTCAAGCCGTTCCGCTCGTGCCGCGAGGTAGCTTTCGCTGCGCATCTCGATCAGTCGCGAGATCGTCCGCTCGAAGAAAAAGCGCCCATCGCCCTCTTTATATATACCCTCGACATCGGTCTCGGCTGAAGCCACGAGCCCAACACGCGAATCGTAAAGCGTGTCGATAAGATTGACGAAGCGGCGTGCCTCGTTGCGCTTGGCCGCGCTAAGCTCGGGAATGTTGTCGATCATTACCGTATGAAATGTCCGCGCGATAGACAGATAGTCGTTGGCACCAAGCGGCGCCTCGCACAAGTCGGCGAACTCGAAACGCGCAACGCCATTGTGCGCTTGTGGAACGACAACGCGTCGCCCTTTCACCGCCAGCTCTGCCGGCTCCCCTTGTTCGACGCCCGTCAGCGACTGCCATATCTCATCCATAGCCTTTCGCGCCGCTTCATTGGCCGGACAGAAATATAGCGGCCGGCCCGCAAGTTTAAGCATTCGATAGTCTTCATCTGCGTCCAGCTCCACCACATCCATATTGTTACGTATCATTTTAATAAACGGCACAAATAGCTGTCGATTGAGTCCATCCTTGTAAAGCTCCTCCGGCAATGCATTCGACGTAGCAACGACAACGACACCATCTTCAAACAAGGCCTCGAACAGCCGGCCGAGTAACATGGCATCAGCAATATCGGATACGTGCAATTCATCAAAACACAATAGACGGCTTTCGTTCGCTATCTCCGCAGCCACGATGGGTATCGGATCACCTTTCGAGAGTTGACGCGCTTCACCAATGCGATCGTGCGTCTCCGCCATGAACTCGTGAAAATGTAGTCGCCGTTTAGGTTTGAATGAAACCGTTTCAAAGAATAAGTCCATAAGCATGGTCTTGCCGCGGCCGACTGATCCATGGACATACAGTCCCTTCGGTAGGGTCTGTTTGCCTTTCGTGAATAAGCCGAACAGGCCGCCTCCGCCCCGGCCTCGTCGCCACCCGGCCAGTTCCTTGGCTAGGCGATCAAACCGCGACGCTACCTTGTCCTGCGCTGCATCGTGTTCCAGGCTGCCGCTCTCGATCAAAGCCTCGTAACGCGCCGAAATAGTTTCACTCATATTAGCCGCTCATCCCATCCAACTTCGCGCAAAGATCCCTAGCACAAGAACTGGAACCGGGCACGCGCTCCACAAAACTGATCGGCATCATTGCACATGTTCAACATCACTCTTTCACCCCATCCTATGAGAGAGCTTGCTTTCATCGCACCTGCTTCAAAACTTTGTTTAAATAAAACTGGCAGCGACTCATTCCATTCGCGGTGCTTCTAGATTTTTTACAAATACTCTTCGCGGGAAACACGGCAGAGCAATTTTTGAGGACTCCGCGCAACACTTTAGCCTCGATGATAAATTTTCTTCCGCATGAAACCCAGAAACCTGTCAACAAACGAAATAAACTTCAGCATGGTTTTTTTGTTCGAATCAAAACGAACACAAATTGGAAAAAGAGAAGAGAGACAAACATGGCTAAAGCAGCAGCAAAGGCACCGGCCAAGAAGCCGGCCGCCAAGAAAGTTACAAAGAAGAAAGAAACGGCAGCCAAAGCAGCCGTGACGAAGGCGCCAGCCAAGAAGTCGGCAACAAAGAAGCCGGTCGCGAAAAAGGCGGCTCCGAAGAAAGTCACGGCAAAGAAGCCGGTCGCCAAGAAAACGGTTGCGAAGAAACCGGTCGCCAAGAAAACAGCCGTCAAAAAGACAGCAGCCAAAAAAGCAGCGGTCAAGAAAGCTCCAGCCGCAAAAAAGACGCCTGCTAAGCGCACCGCCGCCAAGAAGCCGGCCGCCAGCAAGACGACCGCCCGTCGTCCTGCCGCAAAGAAGGCCCCGGCCAAGAGTGCCGCCGCCAAAAAGCCTGCCGCGCGCAAGAAGGCAGCATGACTTTTCCACCCCATCCGGTCGGCCCGACGAGACACCCTCTCGATGGAGCCGGCCGGATGGCATGCTTTTCAAAGCTTTGAAAAATAAAAGACCGGAAGCTGCGTTCCCGCACCTTCCGGTCTTTTATTTTCTCACCCTCGATGCGCCGGGCACCAGGGCCGCGTCACGGACTTATCAGCTCGGTGGCCGTCTTTTAAACCCGACGCTCCACCATCAGCTTTTTCAGCTCTGCAATCGCCTTAGCGGGGTTAAGTCCCTTCGGACAGGCTTTAGTGCAGTTCATGATCGTATGGCAGCGGTAAAGACGGAACGGATCTTCCAGATGGTCGAGGCGTTCGCCCGTCGCTTCGTCACGCGAGTCATTCACCCAACGGTAAGCCTGCAGCAGTATAGCCGGCCCAAGATAGCGGTCTGAATTCCACCAATAGCTGGGGCAGGCCGTCGAGCAGCACGCACAAAGGATGCACTCATAAAGACCGTCGAGTTCCTCGCGGTCTTGCCGGCTCTGGCGCCATTCCTTTGGCGGTGTCGGGCTTTTCGTCTGCAACCACGGCTGGATCGACTGATGTTGGGCATAGAAGTTCGTCATGTCGGGAACTAGGTCCTTGACGACTTCCATATGCGGCAAGGGATAAATTTTTACCACGCCTTCGACATCCTCGATCGCTTTGAGACATGCCAACGTGTTCGTCCCGTCGATATTCATCGAGCATGATCCGCAGATACCTTCGCGGCACGAGCGCCGGAACGTCAGCGATGAATCGATGTCGCTCTTGATCTTGATCAGCGCATCCAGAACCATCGGCCCACAATCATCAAGATCGATCCAGTAGCGGTCCATCTGCGGGTTGCCTTCGCCCTCAGGCGCCCACCGGTAAACTTGAACTTCCTTCCAGCGGCCCTCAGCCCCCGGCTTGTTCCATTTCTTACCCGTCTTGATTGTGGAATTCTTCGGCAGCGTAAGCTGGACCATCTGATTTCGCCCTTCCGTCTGTCATCGCTCTTGTTCAACGCCTGAAGCTCTGGGCCACAGGCAAATCTGTCATCGCGCCCGCTCGCTCAAGCGGCGCGCCGTCATTCCGTTTTGTATTTCTTCAATTCCTGCACCAGCCGTGTCAGATCGAGAGCCACCCGCGTTCCACCGTCGACCGTGTCTTTCAGCGTCGCGCGATCCGTCAGCAAGCGATTGAGCTGCTCTTGCGCTTCGCCAAAGCCATAGAAGACTTCATCCGGCGGATTGAGCGCGCCATCCTCGATTGCCGACATCACGTCGAAAGCATTTTGAGCCGCGAGCACCAGCATTGAGGCAACGTCATTGATCGACTGCTTGAAAATCTTCGCATCCGCCGGACTGACACGCGGCCCGTGCACCCCGAACTTCAGCGGTGCCGTTGCTGAAGACGAGCCCTCCCCAGCGAACAGTTTCGGGCTGCGATGGAGGCGCCGAAAGATTTCCTGCAAGCCAATGCAACAGCTCTCCAGGTCTTTAAGTGCGACACCGGCCTTGCGCCGCGAGCGCGACCGCTCCGGCGTCTGTTCTTCCGCCATCCAGTTGACAGCGGCGATAGACGCGATTGCACCAAGCGCCGACAGCGCCGGCAACACCACCGCGAACGGATCCGGCGATATCCTCGTGTCACCGGTTTCCGAGCCGTTATCAGTGTTTATCGCGCGTTGCGCCAAACTTGCTTACTCCTGAAAACCGAGAGTTGCCCGCCGAGACCAAACCCTTCGACCGGCTGTCTCGCCAGTCTTAGTAGACCCGCGCCTTCGGCTCGATGTATGACATGGCATTGGTCATGGTGTAGGTGTGCACCGGCCGATAGTCGACATTCACCGACTGCGTGGCATCGTCCGCCCAGGCCAGCGTATGCTTCATCCAGTTCTCGTCATCGCGCTCGGAGAAATCCTCGCGCGCATGCGCACCCCGGCTTTCTTTGCGGTTTTCCGCGCTGTAGACCGTCACCGCCGCCTGACTGATCAGGTTGTCATACTCCAGCGCCTCGACAAGGTCCGTATTCCAGATTAGCGATCGGTCACTGATCGCAATATCATTGCTGCCCTGCCAGACCTTGTTGATCTTGGCGACGCCTTCTTCCAGAACAGGTCCATCGCGGAATACTGCGCAGTTATTCTGCATGATCTTTTGCATGTCGAGCCGTAGTTGCGCCGTCGGTGTGCCGCCCGCGGCATGACGCATCTTATCGAGCCGCGCAAACGCAAGTTCCGACGCGCTCTCCGGCAATTCCGGCTGCGCAACACCAGCTTCCACCGTATCCCCACATCGCAGACCAGCCGCTCGTCCGAATACGACGAGATCGATAAGCGAGTTCGATCCGAGTCGGTTGGCCCCGTGAACGGACACACAGGCCGCTTCCCCGATCGCCATCAGCCCCGGCACGATATGGTCGGGATCGCCGCCCTTTTTCGTCAGCACCTCGCCGTGGAAGTTCGTCGGGATACCGCCCATGTTGTAATGCACTGTCGGCAAAACCGGAATCGGTTCCCGGCGTACATCGACGCCCGAGAAAATCCTCGCGCTCTCCGTAATGCCCGGGAGCCGCTCGGCGAGCACTTTGGGATCGAGATGGTCGAGGTGGAGATTTATGTGGTCGCCATCTTTACCCACGCCGCGGCCCTCTCGGATCTCGATCGTCATCGACCGCGAGACAACATCGCGGGAGGCCAGATCCTTGGTCGACGGCGCATAGCGCTCCATGAAGCGCTCACCCTCGCTGTTGGTCAGGTAACCACCTTCACCGCGCGACCCCTCCGTGATCAGGACGCCGGCTCCGTATATACCGGTCGGATGGAACTGAACAAACTCCATATCCTGTAGCGGCAGGCCGGCCCTCAGGACCATCGCATTACCGTCGCCGGTACACGTGTGCGCGGATGTACACGAGAAGTAGGCACGGCCATAACCACCCGTGGCCAACACCGTCTTTTGCGCCTTGAAGCGATGGATCGTGCCATCGTTAAGACAAAGCGCGACAATCCCGCGGCATGCGCCTTCTTCGTCCATCATGAGATCGATGGCAAAATACTCGATAAAGAATTCCGCTGATTGACGCAGCGACTGGCCGTAAAGCGTGTGCAGCATTGCGTGCCCGGTCCGGTCCGCGGCCGCGCACGTGCGCTGTGCCGGCGGACCCTCGCCGAATTCCGTGGTCATGCCGCCGAACGGACGCTGATAAATCTGTCCGTCTTCGGTGCGCGAGAACGGCACACCGTAGTGTTCCAGCTCGTAGACAGCCTCCGGTGCATGTCGGCACAGGTATTCGATCGAGTCCTGGTCTCCCAGCCAGTCGGCACCCTTGACGGTGTCGTACATATGCCAGCGCCAATCGTCCTGGCCCATGTTGCCGAGCGCAGCGGCAACCCCCCCTTGCGCGGCAACCGTATGCGACCGCGTCGGAAAAACCTTGGACACGCACGCCGTCTTAAGTCCTGCCTCGGCGGCACCAAGCGTCGCGCGCAAACCCGCGCCACCAGCGC
Organism: uncultured Hyphomicrobiaceae bacterium; assembly: GCA_964632265.1. Lineage (GTDB taxonomy): Bacteria > Pseudomonadota > Alphaproteobacteria > Rhizobiales > Hyphomicrobiaceae > CAJQQK01. The sequence continues at coordinate 7,383 of CAZWCL010000011.1, forward strand.
CGACAACGACGACATCGTACGTATGATCAATGACAGTGTACGCGCGGCCATTCACGTGTGCAGCGCCGCTGCCATTCATCGAACCGTTTCCGTTACTTGAAGCCATTTTGACTCTCAGCTCCCAAAGCTCAGTTTGAGGATCGCGAAGAACGATGCGAGCCCTACTGCAATTGCAAAAAACGTATTGAGCATCAAAAGAACGACCTTCAGTCCATCAGACACGTAGTCTTCGATGATCGTTTGCATGCCAAGCCGCATGTGAAACACACCAGACAGGATGAGCAGCATCAGCCCGATCGCAACGAACGGGTTGGACAGCGCGCCACGCACCGTTGCGTAATCAGCCCCGGCCAGCGACGCGACCAGCCACACCAGCCAGACGATGAGGAAGATGTTGGCGACCGCTGTCAGGCGCTGCTGCCAGAAGTGATCCGCACCTTCCTTGGCCGACCCAAGATTATGAACCCGCTTAAGCGGCGTACGTAGATCCATGATCATAAATCCTTATACGAGGGCCGCGCCGAGCCAGATCGCCGCCGTCAGCGTCACCGATCCGATAATTGATGCCCAACACAGCGTATCGGTTGTCTTGATGTCGAGCCCTCGGCCAGTATCCCAGATGAGGTGCCGGATGCCGCCCAGCATGTGATGCAGCAGCGCCCACGTATAACCGAACAGAATTAGCTGGCCGATGATCGAACCGAAGAAAGAATTGACCTGCGCGAAGGACTCGGGACCCGACGCCGCCGCAATAAGCCAGGCAGCGAGCAGCAGCGTACCGAAGTAAAGCGCGGCACCGGTAATACGATGCAAGATCGACATCATCATATTGATCGGTCGCGCATAAATCTGCAAATGCGGGGATATCGGTCTTGGCCGGACTGCTTCGCCGCCGTTGGCGTGCGCCATTGTCGTCTCCATCTGCCACTGTCTTATTTCCGCCGAGGTTCTAGCCTCTGCGCCAGCCCTCGGCAATGCGGCGAAGCCACCATTGCGTCAATGATGAGATGAATTAGCTGTTTTGGGTCGTCCAGAGCCTCGCTCACCCGTGTTCTACGGGCAGCCATCGCCGCCGGATTACGCTTCGGGTGACCCGTCGGGGCCATTCACCGAGATAACGCCTGAACGCCCCCGAAAGCCCCCATGTCCCCCTAATTCAACGCCGTGCCTTCCCCGTAGAGACACCGGTCGGTCAGCTCAGCGCATCAACCATCGCACTGCCGAGCCCCGCGCCACATTCGAACGCCTGCTCAGCGAGACGACCGCGGCACCAGTCGCCCGCTGCACCGACCATGTGTTCCGAGGAGAACAGATAACTTTCGCCGAGCGCCCGTTCCACAAGACCGTGTTTCCAAAGGTGCGCACTCATCTGTTGTGGACGCACCGGCGGCAAATCGAGCACATGGCAAACCTCGGACCAGAGTTCCTCGGCAATTACCTCGGGCTCCACGTCCTCGGTGTCGCGCGTCCAATTGGGCGAGGCATGAACCACGATATGCTCACCGCGCGATGATCTGCCCGGCTTGACGTTATTGCGCCCGACCCAGCGGATCACCTGGCTCATATCCGAATAGACGTCGTATTCCGGCAGTACGCGCTCTTCAAGCCGGATCATCAGCGCCCATATTGGCGAAAACCGCACATTCGCCAACTGAGCGGCGAAATCGGCGACATCACGGCCCATGATCAACGCCGCTTCCGGTGCCGGAACAGCTATTGCAACGGCAGCGAACGGCCCGGTCGAGGTTTGATCATCGAACCAGATCTGCCATGCATTGTTCTGGCGCTGCAGCGTGTGCACGCGGCGATTTGTATGGACTTGCACGCTTTCCGCAAGCGGCCGCACCATCGCCGACATCCCCGGCGTACCAACGTACCAGTTGGTGCCCGCCCCCTCCGAGCCGCCGGAGATATTAGGATGCCACGGCGCCGCATAACCTGAGTGGACCAGTTCATCGATATAGTTGCGGAACTTGTCCGTTCGCGCAGAAACGTATTGCGCCCCGTGATCGAACGGCACCACGCCGAGACGCGACGTACCCATCCGTCCGCCCACGACCCGGTCGCTTTCGTACATGGTGACGTAAAAGCCGGCACGCCGCAGAACCCTTGCGCACGATAGTCCGGCCATTCCAGCACCGATTACAGCAACACGATGCGTCACTAAAGCGATCTCCGGCGCGGCTGCAGATCGAGCGGCGCATTAGATTAGTAGATTAAACGCACAATTACGAAGATCGTCACTCAAGCCCGGTTCGGATAATTCGACCGCAATAACTTCAGTGTCCTCCGCTGACAATCAATATGTACTTAACGAACCCTAACGGTTTCTCAATCGCGCGGCGTCACGTTGGCACCCCGACCCAATAATCCATATCGAGCACCACGCCATCGGCATAATGCCCATCATTGTTGAATCGGGCAAATGTCGACGGGTCGCAATCTTTCAGCGCAATCGTCCGTAGACGCAATGCCCCGGCACCCTCCAGTCCATCGATCACTCTGCACTCCAGCACTTCGCTCCAGGCAGAAACTGTGTCACCGGCGAATGTCGGCGCCACGTGTCGGCCGCCGTTAATTGCCAACAATTTATAGGCGTTTTCTAAACCGTTAAATGAAAGGGCGCGTGCCAGTGATATTATCACGCCACCATAAATCAGTCGTCGCCCAAACCGGCTATTTTGCTGCTCGAATGCATTGAAATGCACTTTCGCGGTGTTCTGGTAGAGGCGCGTCGCCACTTGATGTTCGGCTTCTTCGAGGGTCACACCGTCCGCGTGATTGATCTTTTCCCCAACTTCGTAATCGTTAAGCCGGTGACCGGCACCCGCGAGCGCGAACTCATAGCCTGACGGCTTCGGCGCCAGACCGCGGCTCGGCAGGTCGCCGGCCGCGACCGCGCTGGCGAGATCAGGCACTACCGCGTCAGGCGCCGGCGAAGCCGGATCGCGCTTGTGCACCATTACCCACCGCGCATACGCAAGCACTTCCTCATCATTCTGGTTGAACCCGCTCGTGCGCACATAGACAACGCCTGTGCGACCGTTCGAGTTCTCTTTGAGCCCGATAACCTCCGACCGGGCAGATAGGGTGTCTCCCGGATAGACGGGCACGCCGAAGAGACATTCAGCGTAACCGAGATTGGCGACCGCATTCAGCGAAACGTCCGGCACCGATTTGCCAAACACCATGTGAAAGACAATGAGATCATCGACCGGCGCCCGCGGATAGCCGATGGCCTGAGCGAAAGCATCAGACGACTGCACCGCGAAACGCGGCCCGTAAAGCCCATTGTAGAGCGCGACATCCCCCACCGTCACCGTGCGCGGCGTCGCGTGAACGAGCTTCATTCCAACCGAGAAGTCCTCGAAGTAATGCCCGCTATTGGTCTTCGACATTCTCACGGCTCCCGCTAAGGGTTCTATCCGGCAAACGATTACTCGCGCCGCCTAAACGCCATCTATGGCGTCGGCGATCGCGACCACCCGCTTTGCCATTTCAGCATGCAGCAGTTCGACCATCTGCCCGTCGATCTTGATAACGCCTTTGCGCTGGTTTTCAGGCTGCTCGAAAGCGGCCAACACGTTACGCGCCCAAGCCACTTCATCGTTGGATGGCGCGAACATCTCGTTGGCGACGTCGATTTGGGTCGGATGGATTAACGTCTTTCCATCCATGCCAAGCATCTTTCCATACCGGCATTCAGACGCAAAGCCATCGAGATCCTTGAAATTGTTGTAGACGCCATCGAGAACGTCGACGCCATAGGCGCGCGCCGCCGTAACGCTGGCACTCAGCCAGTAGAGCGCAGCCGTCCGTTCCGCATCCAGCTCGGCACGCGTATCTTTCACCAGATCGTTCGTGCCCATCACGAAGCAGGCCAGTCGGCCATTGCCGGCGACCGCTGCAATCTCGCGGATATTGAGGATCGCGAGCGGCGTCTCGATCATCGCCCAGAGGCTGAGCCCGGGTGCCGTCCCATCGAGCCAATTTGATACGATTGCAAGGTCGTCCGGCGTTGACACCTTAGGGATCAACAAAGCATCTGCGCCCGCATCGGCCATCGCCTTGACATCCGCCTCGGCCCATTCCGTATCGGGCGCATTAGGCCGGACGACAACTTCGCGCCGCCCATACCCACGTGACCTGACCGCATCCGCGACCTGTTGCCGCGCCTCTCCCTTCGCCTCGGGCGCGACCGCATCCTCGAGATCGAAGATGACCACATCGGCCGCCAGCGATTTGGCTTTCTCGAGGGCCCGAGCATTGGAACCTGGCATATAGAGGGCGCTGCGGCGCGGACGGATGGTCATGGCTGTTCTCCGGAAGTTGACGCCTGGAGACAATGCGTTAAGCCCCCCGTTGGCGCAACGCGACCGGGCGTAGCGCGAACCGTTCCATCAGATCTGAGCGCGACACGTCATGCCGAAGTCCAGAAGCTCCCATCCCGCGCCATCTGATCAGCACGCCGTCAAAGCCACGCCATCGCGAAACTGTCCGCGCATCCTGGCCATTTCGTCGAGCGTCGTCGTCGGCCACGTCGGCCTCTCGGCGATCGCGCCAACCCTCTACCATCTCGCCATAACTCCCGCCCTCATCCCAACGATCACGCTGTCCAATCATCCAGCGTTTCCCCATGCGGCAGCCTTCATGACGCCCCCCGCGGACATCCTCGCGATGCGCGGTGCCATCAGCGCGAACGGCTGGCTGGCCTCATTCGATACCGTGCTGACCGGCTACCTGCCGACCGCCGCGCACGTCGCAGCCGTCGTCGAAACTATCCACGAGTTGCGCACCGCTAACCCAGCCGTGAGGTTCATCTGCGATCCCGTGCTCGGCGATGACCCCAAAGGCCTCTACCTCGATCCGGCAGCCGCCGACGCGATCGCCCGCGACCTCGTCCCCCTTGCTGACATTGTCTTGCCCAACCGCTTCGAACTGGAGTTCTTGGCGGGCGATGCTGTTACCACGCCGCAGAGCGCCATCGCGGCTGCCACGAAACTCATACACCAGCCAAAAGGCGCTCGCTCGAACGCGCCGCGCCGCATCATCGCGAAATCAATCCCGTTGGGCCGAAGCGCGACGGACGCCACCACCCTGTGCAACATCGAGATCTCGAACGCGGACAGCCGCCAAATGACGGTTAAGCGTCATCCCGGCGTCCCAAATGGCACCGGCGACATGTTCTCCGCACTCATAGCAGCCGGTTGGATGATGGAGCGGGCGACAAGCGCCATGAGCATCATCACCGAAGCTGCGGCCGGTCTCGAACATCTGCCGATTGTCGAGACGGCGGCGGACTGGTCCACCGTGCCTGACACAAACCCGGACGCCGACGACGCAGCGACCGTCGCCGGCGCCGACGGCTGCCCCGCGGGTTGGTTGACCGTGAGTTTCCCCGTCGGCCGCCCGGCCGAGGCCCATTGGATCATTTATCCGACCTTTGCCGATCTTCTGGAACTGCCAGCAAAGGCGATTGCCGTCGACATGCCGATTGGCCTGCCCGACATCGCCGAGGCCGGCGGTCGCGCCGCCGACCGTGCCGCTCGCGCCGTCCTTGGCGCCCGGCGAAACTCCGTCTTTTCGGTGCCGGCCCGTGCCACGATCGCTTGCGCCGACTACGGCGACGCCTGCGTGACCGCACTTCACCATTCCGTCCCGCCGCGAAAGATCGCCAAGCAGACGTTCCACCTTTTTTCGAAGATCCGCGAGGTCGACCAACTGATGACCCCCGCCCTTCAGGCGAAAGTCGCGGAATGTCATCCGGAAGTCTCGTTCTGGGCGCTCAACGGCAAAACCGCGCTTTCAGAGCCGAAAAAAGTAAAATCGGCCCCTTACGCCCCAGGCCTCGACTTGCGCCGGGGGCTGCTCGCCAATGCTGGCTTCAACGAACAATTCCTGAGGTCTTTCAATGGCCCCCGCCAATCCGCCACAGAGGACGACTTCCTCGACGCATGTGCCGTCGCTTGGACCGCCGACCGCCTGGCAGCCGGTCGCGCCGAACGCCTCCCCACAGTGAGCCCCATACCGAACGACAGTCGCGGCCTGCGCATGGAAATCGTCTATTAATCGGCCGACACACCGGACCTCACCTATGCGCTGATCGGAAATTCCGATGAAAGTGCGCTCGATTTCCGCGATTGCCGCCCCTATATACAGGCGCGCTGGTAGTTCAGCACGACACCCAGCCCAGCACGACACCCAACCATGGCCGAGGCAACGATGCCGACTTTCCCTGAAGATCTCCGCGACCGCTATCATCGCTTCAAATTCCGGCACTTCCCTCGCATTCAGGAGCGTTACGAGGAACTGGCGCGTGAGGGCCAGCACCCGGATACAATGATCGTCTCATGCTGCGACAGCCGTTGCGATCCAGAGACGATCTTCTCGGCCATGCCCGGCGAGCTGTTCGTCGTCCGCAACGTCGCCAATCTCGTGCCGCCTTACGAAACCGCCGGTAAATATCACGGCGTCAGCGCCGCGCTGGAGTTCGCGGCCCTCACTTTGCGGGTCAAACACATCGTCGTCCTGGCTCACTCCGGCTGCGGCGGCGTTCAGGCCTGCATCAGCCACGAAGGCCTCAAGCAGACCGAGGCTCAGTTCATCGTGAATTGGATGTCGCTGCTGAACGAAAGCCGGGATCGCGTCCTGAGCGAAATGTCCGAGGCCGAACCCGGCGAGATCCAGGCCGCAATGGAGCAGGAAACCGTCCGTGCATCGCTAAAAAACCTGCGCACTTTTCCCTGCATCCAGGAACTCGAACGCCGCAGCCGGGTCACCCTGCACGGCGCCCATTTCAATATCGAGACGGGCATATTGGCGGCACTGAACGACGCAACCAACGAGTTCGTGTCGGTTTGATATTATCCGACAGCCCGTGTACGGATATTTAAGGACGAGGACGGCTGCGTGAAATAAATGTTGTGCGGTTTATCAATCCGGCTTGCCAGTAATATGCTTCTTCGGAAGCAGAAAATTCTGCCGGCGGATGCCGAATAAATACACCAACGCCTTCGTTTCCGAAATAGAGCAAAGGAATTGATACATGCAAGAATTGATTAGCCGTGTCGCTCAGAACGTCGGAATTGAGGAGTCCCTGGCCAAGCCGGCGATCGGCGTCGTCATGAATATGCTGAATTCGGTGCTGCCGGAAGGTACGGCCTCCAGCGTGATGAACGCACTGCCGGGCACCGAAAGTCTATTGAGCGAAGCAAACCAGGCTGGCAGCGGCGGAATCGGCGGCATGCTCGGCGGTGCCTTGTCTTCTGTAACGGGCGGCAGCGCTGGCGCGGTTACCAAGGCAATAAGTCAGATGCAGAGCCTCGGTCTGAGCACCGATCAAGCCAAAGGCGTGGCCAGTGAAGTCGTCAACTTCGCCAAGGAAAACGTGCCGGCCGACGTTGCCGCCACAATGAACGAAAAGCTCCCGAACTCTCTTACGTAGCCAAACGCAACTAGTGTTCCTTGTGGTTCAGACATTTGCTTTCGGACCTGATGCAAGTGGTGGCAAATGTCTGAACGGGAACACTAGGCGGCAAGCGATGCTCGCGGATGGCTGGCGGGAAAGCCATCGCCGCCTGGCCGTAGAATTGGGCCGGGCCACGCCTGCCCGGTCGATCCGCACGCAGCAGCGTCAAATGACGCCGCCGACACTTCTCACTCGGAGCCGGCCCGCTCGATCGCTGGCAGAACCTTGTCTGTGAGGCTCGCCGCCGTAATCGGTCCGATGTGCTTGTAGACAATCCGCCCCTCACCGTCGACGACGAACGTCTCGGGCATGCCATAGACGCCCCATTCGATCGCACCGCGGCCAGCCGGATCGACGCCCAAAAGCTCGAACGGATTGCCATAGCGCCCAAGAAACCGTCGCCCGCCGGGCGGCGGATCCTTGTAGTTGACTCCGGCCAGCCGCACCCCCCGCTTCTTGAGCTCCATCAGCATCGGATGCTCCGCCACACACGGCCCACACCACGACGCCCAGAAATTCACCACCGTGACTTCCCCCGTCGCGAGATCTTCGGCACCGAACTTGCGCTTGATGGCCGGCCCGTCCGAACCCGTATCGAGTTCCTCGAACTCATGGTTCGGCACTGGCTTGCCGATAAGCGCCGATGGCAGCCGTGTGGGATCGGCCGAACCGAGCGAGAAAGCAAACAAGATCGCAAGGCCGACGAACGCAACGATCGGCACCATCACCAACCATGAGCGGCCATGCCCGCCTTCCCGGCCGTTGCCCGACTTTGCTCTGGTTTCGTTATCCGACCGCGCCATAACAACCCTTACCCTGTCTGCACTCTCAGTGCCGCTGCCGCCGCCACCGGACCCACGATTGTTGCAATCAATGAAATCGCCCCAAGCATTGCCAGCGAAGAAATCGCCGCCTCACCCAGCGCTGTCGTCGATGCCACTGTGGCTGCGATACCGTAAATGAGCGTCGGCACGTAAATTGGAAGAACCAGGAGCGCAATCAATACGCCACCGCGCCGCGACCGAAGCGTCAACGCGGCTGCAATCGCCCCTAGAAAGCTGATCGCAACCGTTCCAATCAGCATTGTCACCACGACCATTGGAACGGCCCCGGCTTCGATATTCAGAAATAGTCCCAGAACCGGCGTAATCACGACCAACGGCAGACACGTCGTCATCCAGTGCGCCAGCGCTTTCGCCGTGACCACCAGCTCCAGCGGCATAACTCCCATCTGCCATAGATCCAGCGTCCCATTCTCATGGTCCCGCTCAAAAAGCCGTCCAAGCGACAGCAGCGCCGCCAGCATCATGGAGATCCACAGCACACCCGGCGCGATGCGTGCCAACAGGTTAAGGTCCGGCCCGATCGCAACCGGCATCATTGCAACCGCAATCGCATAAAACCCGAGTACTGTGCCGATGGCACTCCCGCTGCGCCAGGCGAGTCGCAACTCGCGCCCGAGTAGCGCGGCCCAGGCCCTCATGCCCGCGTCCCCTGCGCACGCCATGTCCCCGGCGGGCCCGTCGTTATCCGCGCCGTTGCGCCGATGCCACCTTCGTCGACATCCAGCGTCACCGTCCGCGCGACATCGAAACCGAGCTGTAGATGCGTCGACGCAATCACCATGCCGCCAGCCGCCAGGTGTCGGTTGACACGCACACTGAACCGCTCCACCTGGCCCGTATCAAGAGACACGGTCGCCTCATCCAGCAACCATATCGGGCGTGGCGCCACGATTAACCGCGCCAGCGCCGTCCGTCGCCGTTGACCGGCCGAAAGATAACGCGCGGGAATGTCCCTGAGAGACTGTAGCTGAAATCCATCGAGTGCCTGATCCAGTCTTGAGCTGTCCGCACCGCCATCCCAGAACACCTGCCAGAAGCTCAGGTTCTCAGCCACCGTCAAATCCGCATCAATCGCATTGGCATGGGCCACGTAGTGCGCCATTTCTCCCAGCCGGGCGTCATCGTCTGCTCCCTCGAGCTCGATCGTGCCGCCGGCAAGCGGCAACAAACCTGCAAGCGCACGAATTAGCGTCGTCTTGCCAGCCCCGTTCGGTCCCGCAAGAATCAGCGCCTCGCCTCGGCCGAGCGAAAATGACGCCTCTTCGACCACGCGTATTCCACCGCGGTCCACCTGTATTCCATCGACCTTTAGAGCCGCCAATGCGCGCACGAGCGCCCTCCTTTGAGCCGGCTCGCCTTCCCGGCTAGCGACACCACGCCGGCCTCGCCTCATCCCAACCAACTCTTAGCCAACCATCTATCAGATTGTCGCGACGATTTGGCTGGTCGAACGCCCCACCTACCGGCTATATAGCGCCGAGACGCGATTTACTGACGTACACCATTCGTCCCAGCACGGCGCACCGGCTGTGAAATCGTGCAGGAACAACGTGCAGGAACAATAGATTATCGCGGCAGGGGCGCTCGCCCTGACGACACATCTTCGGGCTGACACGACGCAGTCGACCAATAGTCTCATGCGTTGCGTCTCAATACCGGCCCTGATTGTCTTGCGAGACCTCCCTTATTCGCCGGCACACCGGCGGCGCGGACCCACATTCCAGGTGGTTTCCCCCACCGAGCCGTCTACAAGGAGCACACGTTATCATGACTGCTGAAGCGCCCAAATCCCTCGACAGTTTCAAATGCCGCAAGACCATTTCGGCCGGCGGCAAGAGCCATTCGTACTATTCGCTCACCGAAGCTGCAAAGAATGGCCTCGGTGACATTTCCCGCCTGCCTTATTCTCTGAAGGTCCTGATTGAAAACCTGTTGCGCCACGAAGACGGCCGCACAGTCACCAAGGACGACATCATCAAGGTCTCGAATTGGACCGAAGACCGCGGCAAGGCCGGTGTCGAAATCGGCTTTCGGCCATCCCGCGTCCTGATGCAGGATTTCACCGGCGTCCCCGCCGTCGTCGACCTCGCAGCCATGCGCGATGGCATGAATAATCTCGGCGGCGATCCACGCAAGATCAACCCGCTCGTGCCCGTCGATCTCGTCATCGACCACTCGGTGATGATCGACGAATTCGGCAAGCCCAGCGCCTTCCAGCACAACGTCGACCTCGAATATGAGCGCAACGCCGAGCGTTACAACTTCCTCAAGTGGGGCCAATCCGCGTTCGATAACTTCCGCGTGGTACCTCCGGGTACGGGCATTTGCCACCAGGTCAACCTCGAATACCTCGCCAATGTCGTTTGGACCAACGAAGCCGGCAGCGAAAGCATGGCCTATCCCGACACCGTGGTCGGCACCGATAGCCATACGACAATGGTCAATGGCCTTGGCGTGCTCGGCTGGGGTGTCGGCGGCATTGAAGCTGAAGCTGCCATGCTCGGCCAGCCACAATCGATGCTCGTGCCGGAAGTAATCGGCTTCCGCCTCGAAGGCAGCCTCAAGGAGGGTGTGACCGCCACCGACCTCGTCCTCACCGTCGTCCAGATGATTCGCCAAAAAGGTGCCGTCGGCAAATTCGTCGAATTCTACGGCCCCGGCCTCGATGCAATGACAGTCGCCGACCGCGCGACGATCTCCAACAT
>CAZWCL010000012.1:0-18148 GCA_964632265.1 uncultured Hyphomicrobiaceae bacterium
GGACGTTGCGAGCGGCCATATCCCGGCAGGTCAAGGCAATATGCGTCGAAGCCGCGGGCCGCGAGAAAATCCATCCATGAAACGCCATCGAACGCCAGATCGAATGCCGACGACCCATACGTGGCGCCATGCTGCAAGATAACGATGCGCTGCGGCGCAAAGTCTTCGATACCGGCAGGCCGTTTGTTACGCAGGTAGATGCGGCCCCATTGCGGGTGCTGCACTTCGAGATCTTCGCCGATCAACTCAACAGTCTTCGAACCCGTCACGCGGCACCGTCCTTATCGGCATCCTGAATACCGAGCGTCCGGTCCTGATATCCGTCGGGAACCTCCCGGCCGGTGTCTGTGAAGGCGCGCCGGACGGCTTCAACGTTGCGTCCGACAACCTCCTTGCGATTTTCCTTCGTGAACTTATTCGAGGCGTACATCGTATCGAGCGAGCCTTGGAAGTGCGGTGCTACGTAGCGAGCGAAAAGCTCATAACTACGCCAGGTCTGCTCACGGTTCGCCCACTCGTGGGCGCGGAACAAGACGCCGCCAAAACCGCCATCGCTTAGCTCCAGCAATCGCTCGATCCCCTTGATCGCAGTCTCGGGCGAGCCGACCAGAGTCGTACCCATCTTCACCCCGTCACGCAAAGGATCGTCCGACCGGCCTGGCGGACGGCCAAGCGTTTCCTCGAAATACGTTACCGTCTCCGCACGTTCACCGCCTTGAACTTCACGTAGCGCCTGTTCGGCATCTTCCGCGAGATGCATCGTGACGACCACGCGCCAGTCTCGTCGGTCCATTGTCTGGCCATTCTCAGTGGCGGTTTCTTCTGCAATCTGCCACTGCTTGGCGAGCATTTCCGGGCCACCCGGTATACCCGCGCCGATCGAGAGAACGCCAAGGCCATGGCGGCCCGCAGCAATCATGCCGAACGGCGTGATGGTACTGGCCGTCGCGATGTGAAAACGCGGATCACTATAGGGCGCCAGATGGAGACGGGCATTGTTCAATTCGAACCAGTCCGTTTTCATCGTGACCGGCTCTTCGCATTTCAAAAGCGCGATGATTGCATCGAGCGATTCGTGCATGCGCTCGCGCTGTGTGACTGGGTCGATACCGAGCATGTAGGCATCCGACGGCAGCGCCCCCGGACCACACCCGAGCATGACACGCCCACGGCTCATGTGGTCGAGCTGGACGAAACGCTGTGCCACCATGAAGGGATTGTGATACGGCAAACTGGTGACACCAGAGCCAAGCTTGATGTGCTTGGTGCGGTCCGCGGCGACTCCGAGGAAGATTTCAGGCGACGCTATGATTTCCCAACCGGCGGAATGGTGCTCGCCAACCCATGCCTCATCGTAACCCAGATGATCCAGCCACTCGATCAACTCGAGATCACGCGCCATCGCATAAGTCGGATTTTCACCGAGACGATGGAACGGCGCCATGAAAATTCCGAACTTCATTCCGCGTCGTGACATTTTGCGATCCTAGGTTTGCCCAGATTTAGAGGTTATGCCGCATCTTCAAGCAGCACAGCCGGCCGACCAGATTTCGTCGAGGACCCGGCGGAAATTACCGCCGAGGTAGGCCCTGATATCCGCCTCCCGCCAGCCACGGTCAGTGAGAGCAGCTGTGATCTTGATGAGGTCACTGTGCTTGTTGCAGTCAGCCAGATAACGTGCCGGGATATCTTCACCGAACACACGGTTGAACCGGTTGATGCCATCCCAGCGCCGCCAATGACCGCGCTCATGCGCCATCTTCGGAAAATTGGCCCCCGCCGCTAGGTCCGTTCCGAAGCCGACATGCTCGATCCCCGCAATCTCTACGATATATTCGAGATGGGCGATGTAGTCCGCGATCGTCGGTTTCTGGTTCGGGTCGCCATTCCAGCACATCGGCCCATAAATGCTTGCTCCGATAACGCCGCCCTTGTCGGCCACCATGCGGATGATGTCGTCCGTCTTGTTGCGCTCCAGATTGGCAAGGGATCGCGCGTTGGCGTGCGTGATCAGCACCGGTTTCTCGGATACGGCGATAACATCCTTCATCGTCTGCTGGCCGACGTGAGAAAGATCGATAGCGATACCAAGCTCGTTTTTGAGCCGCACAATATCGTGGCCGAGCAACGTGAGGCCCGCTTCTTCCGGTTCCAGGCAGCCGTCACCAAGCGCGTTTCGAAAGTTGTAGGTCATCTGCGCTATTCTGAGACCGAGGCGGCGAAAGAGGTAGAGACGGTCCGGCTCATCAGCCAGCGGCCTCGAGTTCTGCCAGCCAAGAATGACGCCGACCTTGCCCGCGGAGCGGGCGCGATCAAAATCCTCCGCGGTTTCTATTTGATGCCACTGCGTATCCGGCTGGGCAAGCCGGCCATGCCAGCGGGCAAACTCTTCGCAAGCCTGCGCAAAATCAGCTTCGAAATGACTGACCGTCACGTTGATCGCATTTAACCCGCCGTTTATCAGATCGCTCGCATCACCGTCGGACTGATAGACGAGCCCATCCATGACAAAGGCATCTTGGTGCAGTTGACTGGCATCCATCGGCTGAGACTCCCAAGAGTTTGGCATACAGGTTTAGTGCGCAGACCCGGCAAGCTGTCGTCGTACTTCCGGCAAAACGTCGCGGCCGAGCAATTCGAGGTTCGCAAGTATGTCCTCCTGCGGCATGCCCGGCCAACTGCACCGCATCGTGACATGACTGACGCCGAGGCGGTGCTGCACCAGAAGCGCCTTTATGACATCCTCCGGCGCCCCGACACCAAAGCGATCTTCGGCAAGCTTGCGTAGCTGCACGGTGGGCTCATCATCCGGATCCAGCGCCAGTCCCGGCAGACCCCACGCCATGTAGGATGCGTACTTTTCAAGAAGAAACGGCGCGGCTTTTCTAAGGGCTGTTTCGCGATCAGCAGCGCAGTAAACCTCGAAAAGGCGGACAAAATGTTTTGCCGGCGGCTGTCCTGCCGCGGCCCGGGTTTCGGTAAATAGCCCCATTTCGCTCTCGATCTGACCGGTCCGCGGCGTCGGCACCATCGCCCAACCGTCAGCTATTACCGCGGCCCGCTTGATCGAAGCCTCGACCTGCGCCGCAACAAGGATGGGCGGACCGGGTTGCTGCATCGGTTTCGGATTGATCGAGAAATCTTCGAACTGCCAATGCTTCCCATTATGCGAAACGCCGTCTTTCGACCAGAGCTTGCGAATGATCTCGATCGCCTCCACCATCCGGCTGACGCGTTCTTTCATCGGGACGCCGAACATGGCGAATTCTTCCGGCCGATAGCCGAGCCCGACGCCGAGCTGGAACCGCCCCCCGGTGACCACATCCAGAAACGCCGCGACTTCGGCGGTCTCGACCGGATTATGCATCGGCAGAAGCACGATGTTGGTGCCAATTTCCATGCCCTCCGCTTCGGGCGCGAGGCGATGCAACAACGGCAAGAGCGGAAAGTAATGGTAACCGGGAGTGACGTGATGTTCGCCGCCCCAAACGGAATCGAAGCCCAGTTGTCGCGCCAGACGCACCTGCTCGACAATCTCGTAAAACCGCCGGTTCGCATCCTCGCCAGCGGCGTGTTGCGAGTTTAAGAAGATGCCAAACTTCATGGCGTTGGTGCTCCTGTGTATTACCCGCCGGCGTATGCCGCTACGAGGCAGCCGCGACCATTTCCGGATTGTGAGCCACGCTTTCCATGTCCTGGGTCGTCACCCGGCGCAGATCACGCTTTTGCGCCTTGTCATCGTAGCGCCGGCCGCGGTGAAGCGTGCAACGGTTGTCCCAGATGACAAGGTCCCCCTGCGCCCACTCGTGAGCATGCACGAAGCGCCGCTCGGTGGCGTGATCCATCAGATCGCGCAACAAAAGCTTGCCTTCCGGCACCGGCCAACCGATTACGAAATCAGCATGGGAACCGAGATAGAGGGTCTTGCGCCCAGACCCCGGATGCGTGCGCACGATCGGATGACGCACTGGCGGCACTCTCGCACGCTCTTCTTCCGTGTAATCCGTATAGCCGAGGAGACCGCGCGAGTGCATGATGGAATGCTCCGCCTCAAGACTTTCGATCTCTTCTTTCGTAGTATCGCTTAGCGCGTCGTAGGCCGCCCTGAGATCGGCAAATTCGGTATTGCCGCCACTCGCCGGCACGGCGTGGGCATAGAGCATCGAGAGCTCCCCCGAAATTGGCCGGAACGAGGCGTCCGAATGCCATAGCATGTTGGCCAGTCCGTCCAGCCGGCGGTGATCGGTGGCGTCGCGCAACTTGCCGTCCTGATCGAGATTGGAAATATCAGCGATAGCGCCGTGCTTGAGACGGTTGCCGGAACGGTGATTATTCGGCGCCGCGATGTTGCCGAAGCGCTGGCCGAAGCCGAGCAGCGTGTCATCGTCGAACGACTGGTCGCGGAAGACGAGTACCGCATGTTTGTCCATGGCCGCTTTGATGTCATCGACCGTGTCTTGGTCGAGGTCGGGCGAGAGCCGGACACCCTCGACTTCCGCTGCGAAAAGCGGGTGAAGTTGTCGAATAGCAAGAGGCATGTGCTGGCTCCTTTGTTGATGCGGTGGCTCTAAGGGGCTTGTTAACGCGGATAGGGCATCGGCTCCAGATCGTCGCGCGCCGGAGTGCGTGACAGGATCGCCGGATGGCGAACGATACGCAGCGCACCATAATCCGATGGAATGTCCGCGAGCAGACCTGACACCCCATCCAATGTCGGCATGTCGACACCGAACCCGTCTTCTGTCCGCGGCATCGATTTCAGCCATTCGGCCGTCCGCGCAAGTGCCACGCGAACGCGCCAACTCCCGCCTTCCGTCGCGCGCTTGTAGAGGCCTGCCATGGCGCCCAGTGCCAGGAGATAACCCGACGCATAATCGAGCGCCTGACAGGGCAACTCTTTCGGGCGGTCGACGATGCCGGCGGTAGCCGCTTCGCCGTGGTTAATGCCGCTTGCGGTCTGAACGAGACTGTCGAAACCGCGCCGCTGCCGCCAGGGGCCGACGTGTCCCCACGCCGAGATCGACACAGTCACGATACCGGGTCTGAGTTCAGCAACCCGCTCGTCCGAAAAACCTTTCGCAGCAATCGCGCCGGGCCGGTAGCCCTGCATGAATACATCACCATGGCGGATGAGGTCTTCCAGACGCTGCCGCCCATCCGGCTCAACAAGATCGATGAAGCGCGAAACCTTTCCGCGCCCGCCGTCAATCTCGAGCTCCGGCGCATCGGGAGGCAGATGTGCGGCCGAAATACGCAGGACATCCGCGCCATGCAGCGCCAGCGTCCGCCCGGCCACTGGCCCCGCGATCACCCGGGTCAGATCGAGAACACCAAGGCCCGAAAGAGGCTGTCCACCACTCGCCGGCAGGCCGGGAAACGGTTCGACCGGGGCGTCACCGATTTTCTCGATATCAAACAGCGGCAACTGACTGAGCGCCGCGCCCTGGCCATGCCGCGACCACTCGTCTTCAGACCGCATCATAAAGACCACGAGTCCGCGCGCCCCGCACGCATCTTCAAAGTCCTGAGCGCGCCACCGCGCAAGTTCTGCCGCCACCGCGTCCGGTCGCGGCGCACACCCGAGAATATCGAGGACGCCCTGTTCATGAGCAGGATAGTTGGCGTGGACACGCACCCAGCGTCCATCTTGGCAGCGGTAGACGCCTGCGATCGGACCCCACAAGCGACTGTCGTGCTTGCCATCAATGCCAAGGTAGGTAGAGCTTTTGAACTCAGCCTCCGCATGGCGTGAATTCACAGTTACATCCTGGCTCTCGCCGGTCCGCAATCTCCAAATCTCTGCTGAAGCGGCCCCTGCCGCGGCGATAGCCGCGCTGGCCATTGCAGCTACCTGATAGGATGTAGGCAGGGTCGGCGCACCGACATCGAGGCGCACCTGATCGAGCCCGGTCTTAGGCAGCCCCGTTGCCCTCCAGATCAGGCGCAATTGTTCCTCAGCCACATCCGCAGTATTCGGCATGGATCCGCGAACTCCAAAAAAGCGCGTCAAAGTACGGCCAGACGCGTTGTCAGACCGTACGCCGTAGCGCATCATCGGGCCAGCAACAGAAGCCAGACAGCATCTCCGTGATGGCTACTGAACCTCAACAAGACCGCGACAGGGATGGTAAAATGACATTGAAGATGGCGATGATCGGCACTGGGCGAATTGCCGAAGGGAAACTGTTGCCAGCGCTACGCGATGCCGAGAGCGCCGAGTTGTGGAGCGTATTGAGCCGCGATAAGTCACGCGCAGAAGCGGTCGCCAGAGAGTTCGCTGCTGGCGCCTCGAACCCCGGCCACGATGATCTCAATACCCTTCTCGCCGACCCAGACCTTGACGCCGTCATTATCGCCACCCCGGACAAGCTCCACGCCGAACAAGCCGTAGCCGCCGCGAAAGCCGGCAAGCACGTGCTTTGCGAAAAGCCGATGACGACCAGCAACGAAGACGCTGAAAGCATTATCCAAGCCTGCAAGGATGCCGGCGTCACGCTTGGCGTCGCTTATCACATTCGCTGGCACGATGGCTTGCGCCGCCTGCACAGCGCCGTCCACAACGACAAAGTCATTGGCGACCTGCGACACATGCGGGTGCAGTGGAGTTTCCAAGCACCGGACGACGGCAACTGGCGCGCCGGATCGGATGTTGGCAAGTGGTGGGGTCTCGCCGGCGTCGGCACGCACTGTCTCGACCAGATCCTCTGGTTCATGGAGCCCACCTGCGGCGACGTCGTTGAGGTCGAGAGCTTGATATCGAAAGATTTCTTCAAGGGTCCGAACGATGAAACGGCCATGGTCTCGCTAAAATTTGCGAACGGCATGACGGCTGAATTGACCACATCGGTCCTGTTCCAGGCGCCGACCCAGTTCGAACTCTACGGCTCTAAGGGTTGGGCACGCGGCGAAGACGCAGTCGGCACGACCGGCGCCGGACGCATGTGGACCAGCGCCGGTGAATGGCCGTTCGAGGTCGTCGACGGATACCGCCTCGAGATCGAAGACTTCGCCGCCGCCGTCCGCAACGGCCGCGAACCGGAGGCAACTGGCGAGATGGGCGCAAAGAACGTGCAGATTTTGCTCAAGGCAACAGGCTAGCAGGCTGTTGCAGACCGTTCGTAACCGGGGCCGTCGCCGGCTAAACCGGGAAACATGATCTACTCCAAAAGTGTAGAGCGGCGGGGAGACTGCTCGCCAACTACCCCCGCCGGCAAGCTTGGACAATCCGTCCCTCGCGATGCATCACTCGTCATGCGCCTCGACGAAAGGTCCGAGGCGTGCACGCCCGTAGGCTGGACGTGCCGTCACCGCCTCCCACCATGCCGCGACGTGCGGATGGCGGTCCACCTTCATTTCTTCGGGGGCAATTTCTTCATCTATACGCTTGATGAAAGGTACGGCGGCAATATCGGCGATCGAATAGGCGCCATCGACGAGCCATCCGCCATTGTCGGCACAGGCCGCTTCCATCCGATCGAGTAACTGCGCAACGAGCGTCGCACGCGCCGCGTCTTCTTCTTCGCGAGTAAACGGTCGCCGCGCCACGCGCCGCCAGGTCTCGCGGCGCACTTCGCTCGGTATTTTCGCAATGTGCGCTTCGAGTTCCTCATCGCTCCACGTCTGCGCCACTTTCTGAAGTGAGTGCTTCCAGTTGAAAACGACGAGATTCTGGATCAGACCATCGATATGACGGATCCAGTTTCGCACCAGCGCACGATCATACGGCGCAGCCGGCCTCAGCGGTGGAGCGGCGAAAACCTCGTCAAGGTACTCGCAGATGGTGCCGCTCTCGTGCAGCGGACGGCCATCATGAACAAGCGTCGGAACGACCCCGAGCGGGTTGATCTTCTTGTAGGCGTCCGAGTGCTGTTCGAGCTTGCCGAGATTGACGACATGGCCGTCCCATTCGAGACCTTTCTCTTCCAGACATAGCCGCACGCGGCGTGACGCGCTCGAGGCCCAGGCGTGATAGAGCGTAAGCGTCATGGACAAACCTCCGGGAACAGACTTCTAGCTTGCCGGCGGCAACTCAGCGATCTCCACCAATCTGCCAGCATTACGGATGCGGCCCCCAGGGCGCCGGGTTCATGAGTTTCACCTCCTGTGTCATAACGAGGGGGCGAAACTTGGCGGCAAAACCGTCCATGAAATCGGGATTATCGAATACGGCTGCCCAATGGGCACGCCGGTCGGCGTCATCGTCGAACTTCCATAAGTGGACTAGTTGGTTGATCGTGCCCGTGTCACCCTGGAAATAGCCGACGAGCTTTTCAGCGTGTCCGCCGCTCTCAAGCGCCGGATAGCCGAACTTCTGATAAAGCTTGACCGCTTCCGCCATCTTGCCGGTGTAAAGCGTGTAGGTGCGCAATTCGTAAAGCGCCATGGGCTCTCTCCTTCTGAGTTTAATCTGGACGGTCGATACTCAAAATTCCCAATGCGCGAGCGGGACACCTTTGATCGGTGAACGGAAGTACTGGATACTTTTGTGATTGAGGGCGCCCATGTAAGCAGTCTGAAGGTCCGGACCCCCAAAACAAATGCTCGCAATATTACCGGACGGCCGCTCATCACCGCGCGCGACGAGATCCCGGACCGCCTCGCCGGCATCGAACGCCCTAGCAAGTTCAGCGATTTCGTCAGGGTCTGCGTCTTCGAAAATGACATCTACTGCGCCATCGCGTGAAACGCGGATGATGCGGTTACTCGCGACACTCACCAGCCAGACGCCACCCTCAGCATCGAACGTAAAACCATCGGGAAACGTACCTGGGCTATACTGCGCCACCGTCTCGCGAGGCCCGAGCGAGCCATCCTCGCGGATTGAAAATCGAGAGGTGCGCTGCGCAACAGTCTCAGCGACATAGAGCCACTCACCACAAGGTGAGACGATCGCTTCATTGGTAAAGCCGATATTGTCGGCGACGATGCGCGCGCCGCTTTCGTCATAAAGAATAATGAAGCCGTCGGCGTGCCCCTTTGTAAACGCCGGATGGCGCGGCTCGAGGCGCGTCGAAACTGTAATCCAGATGCGCCCTTTCTGATCAAGGCCAACATAATTGACGGGCGGAATACGCGCACCGTCAACTTCACTCAGGAACGGCTGCGCCATGCCGTTGGGCGCAACCCGCCACACGCCACTCGAGGGCGCCAGGTTCGCACAGAGCACGTCACGGCCGGGAAGCAAGGCTATTCCGTTCGGCAGGAAGTCGGGCGGCACACCGGTCGCGCGCACGAATGACGTCATGCCGTCTCGCCGGACAATGTTGTATCCGCCGCGCGCGTCGGAACAGAAAAGGTCGCCGCTTTTCGTGGCGAGCACGCATTCGGGCCGGACCATGCCCTGTCCAATGCTCTGAATGTCAGACCGCGAAAGCGTAAACATCGATCTTCCTCGCTGCCGCAAAAAACCTCACCATTCGACAGTATCGGGCTGGCGGCGGCAACAGGAAGATTCGGCGCGATTATCGGATGACGGATGTGGCCGACCGGGCCGCAGCATGGCGACGGGCGACGATCCTCTCTCTGTGAAGGGTGTAAAGGCCGGCGCTGACCACAACAGCCGATCCCGCGATCGTCCAGGCACTTGGTACCTCGCCAAAGACCAGATAGCCAAGCAACATCGCCCACAACACCACAGTGTAACGGAACGGCGCCACCGCCGATATCTCGGCTGTCCGCATAGCCTCGATAAGCGACCAGTAGCCAATAAGGACGAGAATCGCCGCCGCGAAGAGGCGGACCAGCGTCGCGAACGTTGGCGCCACCCATGTCTCGAAGGCACCAAGCACGCAGCCGGCCAGTGTCACGACAATCGCCGTGATGAAGGTGATGGCGAACGACGGCGAGGTCCTTGGAATGAAACGGGTCGACATATCGCGCACCACGACGAAGGCGACAGTTGTCAGCGCGAAGAAGTACCAGACGGAGAATTCGGACGTGCCCGGTCGGATAATCATCATGACGCCGACGAAACCAACCAGCGCAGCCGACCAGCGCCGCCACCCCACCGGCTCACGCAGGATGATGGCGGCGGCAGCCGTTATGGCCAGAGGAACGGCCTGTAGAACGCCGGAAACGTCCGCGATCGGCAAGCGAAAGAGCGCGGTGAGGAACGTAAATACCGCTCCGACTTCTGCAACGTTTCGGATCAGCACCGGCAGCGTATAGATACGCGCGATCGTACCGAGACCCGATGTCATGGCAACGATCGGCGCCATGATAAGGCAGCACATCACCCCGCGAATGGCGATGATCTCGCCGAGGGGCAGTTCCGAAGACGTCGTCTTCATGAGCGTGTCGTTGACGACGAAGGAGCCCATGCCGAGCACCATCAGGCCCATGGCGCGAAGATTGGCGCTGGCTTGATCACCAAACTGATCGCTGGAAGTCTGGTCGTTATTCACTGAGCCCCGCCGGCGGATGAGGGACGGCTGACACCGCCGCACCCACGCTTTTGCGCCGAACCGGCGCCGCCGTCCACCTCTATTGACGGGACCCGGGCCAGGATCAGCCGCCGGTCACACTCATATGACGGGAAACAGCGGGCTTATTCGAGCGCCGGTCGATAATGAAGTCATGCCCCTTGGGCTTGCGCCCGATGGCTTCGTCGATGGCCGCCGAAATGACTTCAGGATCATCGCTTGCACGCAGCGGCGCTCTCAGATCGGCCGCATCCTCCTGGCCGAGGCACATATAGAGTGTGCCCGTGCAGGTGAGACGCACACGATTACAGCTTTCGCAGAAGTTATGCGTCATCGGCGTAATGAAACCGAGCCGTCCGCCGGTTTCCTTGATCTCGACGTAGCGCGCCGGCCCACCCGTCTTGTAGGGGATATCTTCCAGCGTATAGCGTTCTGCAAGATCGGCCCGCACCATCGACAACGGCAGGTACTGATCGGTCCGGTCGCCATCGATATCACCAAGCGGCATCGTCTCGATCAGCGTCAGATCAAAGCCGCGGCCATGCGCGAACTTCAGCAGGTCATCTATTTCCGTGTCATTGACACCTTTGAGCGCCACCGCATTGATCTTGACGTCAAGGCCCGCCTTTTCCGCTGCGGCAAGGCCGCCGAGCACTTTGTCGAGATCACCCCAACGTGTGATCGCTTTAAATTTGTCTGGATCGAGCGTGTCGATTGAAACGTTGACACGGCGCACACCGCAATCGACCAGTTCGTCTGCAAAACGCGCGAGTTGGCTGCCGTTGGTTGTCAGCGTCAACTCATCCAGCGCACCGGTGCCGAGATGACGGCCAATACCCCGAAAGAATTGCATGATGTTGCGCCGAACAAGCGGTTCACCGCCCGTGATACGCAATTTCCGCACACCTTTCTCGATGAATGCCGTACACAACCGGTCGAGCTCTTCAAGTGTAAGAAGATCGCGTTTCGGCAGAAACGTCATGTTTTCAGCCATGCAATAGACACAGCGGAAGTCGCAACGGTCGGTGACTGAAACCCGCAGATACGACACCGCCCGGCCGAACGGATCGATCATCTCTTTCGGCCCGCGCTCGGTCCGAGCTGGGGCCTGGTGATGGGGGCCCTGGTCGTAGGGTGTAGCGTCCTGAGGTGCCATTTGCGCAAATTCCCTAGCCCGGCAGCCGGAACAATGTCAGACCGCGCGGTTTTTATTTGGTTTGATTTCCCTACATCTAATGCACTGGGGCAGCCGCGCCAAGGTCACGTGCCCTAAACATCGACCGGTCTGCCGCGGACGGCCCGAAACCTTAGCCATGCTGCAACGCCGCGCATGAGCCGGTCAACCAGCGATCCAGGGAAACCAATTGAAGGAAAGCGGCACGAAAAATTATCTCGTCGTCTTATCTTCTTGAGGCGCAAAGCACGCGCCGCACCGTCTGGGATAAGATCGCTCCTTGTCACACGTTATTGTGTCTCCCACCTCGGTTGCACATCTTGCCGCACGAATGTTGACGCCGTCGAGCGGCCGCGGCTTGACGGCCCTAAATTGGAAAATTAATCCATAAATAGCTGTAAATGAAAGAAAAAATATTACAGCCCTGCGAACGTGCATATGCACGAAAGTCGACCACGGGTCGGCGCATGAGGCCGCCGTATGCAGGTCGCCCGATTGATCGTTCGCGGCCATCACACTTGAGATGTCGTAATTAGACATTGAATGGTCGCTTTCACAACATTAGGGTGCGGTCGCGAGCGCGGTGTTCGAAAATCGCGCATGGGGTCCATCAAGCCGACACGATTTGTGAAACCACAACATGCGTGACGGCCGGAGGCTGCCAACGCCCGGGTCGAAGCGCAGAGCACACCACGCAGTCGAATTCAAAAGATCCGGACTATCGGTCTGCCCCATGCGGGGATAGAGCGCTGCTGCGCGAGCGCCGACCGACCAGCACTATTGGAGAGAATGCTTATGCCAACGTCGAGTTTGAAGCTTGCGAACCCAGAACTTGGACTTGAATCCCAGGCGTATGGGACCGATCCACTGGCAGATCGTACAACCGATCTGTATCGCGGCGAATACATCATGTCATTCGTCGAAAAGTGGGATGAACTTATCGACTGGGACGCGCGTGCAGAGAGCGAAGGACGGTTCTTCATCGACATCCTTCGTGCACGGCAAAAGGAAACCATACTCGACGTTGCATGCGGGACAGGCTTCCACTCCGTACGTCTGACGCAAAGCGGGTTCAACGTTACTTCCGCCGATGGTTCGGCTGCGATGTTGGCCAAGGCTTTCGAGAACGGCCAGAAGCGCGGACTGATCTTGAAGACTGTGCAGGCCGACTGGCGCTGGCTCAACCGCGACATCCAGGGCAAGTACGACGCCATCATCTGTCTGGGGAACTCGTTCACGCATCTCCATGACGAGAAGGACCGCCGCCGCGCTCTGGCCGAATTTTACGCCGCCCTCAAGCACGACGGAATTTTGATACTCGACCAGCGCAACTACGACACCATGCGCGATGAGGGTTTCAAGACCAAGCACAAGTACTACTATTGTGGCGACCAAGTCTCGGCCGAGCCGGAATACCTGGACGACGGACTGGTGCGCTTCAAATACAGCTTTCCCGACGGCTCCAGCTACACGCTGAACATGACGCCGATCCGCAAGAATTATGTTCGCCGGCTGATCAGCGAGGCCGGATTCGAGCGAGTGAGAACGTACGGCGATTTCCAGGAAACCTACGCCGAGAACGAACCCGACTTTTTCGTTCATGTGGCCGAGAAATCGACGTTACAGCTCGTAAACTGGGGCGGCGAGGCGAACACATCCAACGAATCCGATATCCGCAACGTCACAGAAAACTACTATGACAGCGATGACGCCGACGCGTTCTACAGCAACGTCTGGGGCGGTGAGGATCTCCACGTCGGTCTCTATGACGACACGCGTGACATTCGTGCGGCGAGCGACGCAACCATCGACCGTATGGCGGAGGTGCTCCCCGGCATCAGCAGTGAAACCAGCATTCTCGACATCGGGTCGGGCTACGGCGGTGCCATGCGGCGTGTCGTGAAGCAGTTCGGCTGCAAGGCGACCTGCCTCAACCTGTCCGAAGTTCAAAACGATACCAATCGCCACAAGACGCGCCGGGCCAACCTCACCGACAAGATCAAAGTGGTCCACGGTGTCTTCGAGAACATCCCGGAACAGGATGGCTCGCACGACGTCGTCTGGAGCCAGGACGCGATCCTGCACTCTGACCAGCGCGAGAAGGTCCTCGCCGAAGTCTGGCGGGTCCTGAAACCCGGCGGTCATTTCGTATTCACCGATCCCATGCAAGGCGACGACGTGCCCGACGGAGTTCTCCAGCCAGTCTACGACCGGTTGCAACTCAACAACCTCGGCTCGTTCCGCTTCTACCGCGAGGCCGCAAAACGGCTCGGTTTTGAAATCGTCCGGCAGGATGACATGACGAATCAGCTGCGCACCCACTACGATCGGGTTCGCGAAGATCTGGTCGAAAACTACGACAAGCTGCGCGAGAACGGAGCATCGGCCGAATACCTCGACAAAATGATCGTAGGTCTGGAGAACTGGGTTAAAGCGGCCGATGCCGGTCACTTGGCCTGGGGAATCCAACTCATGCGCAAGCCCGCATAGCGTTTGCGACCTAGCCGGCCGCTACCGGCGCACGCCGTGAGCGAAGACCAAGGGCGTTTCCGACTCTTGTCGGGAACGCCTCACAAGAAGCATAGCAACCCGGGGTCCATCCCGGGGCCTTGTCGCGCCCACGCGGGCGCACAGGGCCGCTCTGCTTGTGACCGGTACGGCCCCGAGAGTAGCGAGAAATCTTCTCGAATAATCTTAAGCGAGCAGACCCGAAGTCATCGGCTACGGCAGGGCGGCGGCAGGTCTCAGGTCTACACCGCGTCCCCGGTCGACCCTCGCCAAAAGCGCTTACATGGCGCCGAACAATCGAGCGTATTCAGCTTCCGACTGGCCATAAGAGGCACCAGCGAGTTTCAAAAGCTTTTCGCGGTCACGAATAGTGATCTTGCCGCGTTCAGCTTTAATGAGCCCGCGGCCTTCCAGAATGTGGATCGTGTCCGTCACGCTCGAGCGGCGCACGCAGAGCATCATCGACAAGAACTGGTGCGTCAAATGCAGCTCGGCGCCATCGATCCTATCCTGAAACATCAACAACCAGCGTGCCAGACGCTGATCGATCTTCGCACTGCCGTTAGCCAAAGCCGTTTGCGCGGTCTGAGTGATGAAGACGTGGACATAACGCAACAAGAGATGGCGTAACGTTGCGCTCTCTTCAGTCGCATAGATAAAATCAGTTGTTTTGATGCGGTAGCCGTCACCGTCAACCTGCATCAGGCACTTATGCGGCGACTGATCCGAACCGAGCAGCGTCGTCATGCCGCAGAAGCCTTCGCGCCCGATGACACCAACCTCGATGCGCTGACCATCATGCGAAAGCGCGACAACGGAAGCGACCCCGCTATCCAGAAAATAAACGTATTCGATCGATGTATTGGCTGAGTAAAGCTCGAAGCGCACCTGCATCTCAATCTTTTCGAGATGCGGTTCGATCAGAGAAAACTCGGCGATATCGAGCTGGGCCAGCAAGCGATTTGACATCGAAGATTGGGCTAGGCGATTCATAATCGTCCCGCGTTGGGGCGGGAGCAAATATGCTCACTCCAGTCACGTGCGCCCAGTCAAAGCAATATTAAATGATAGGTTTCGCCGGTTCGGCAAGCAATGCAAAAAGGGGCCGGCCGCCTTCGGTACGCTAACTGACTTTGGGTTGACGTGTGGCCATTTAGTCGTTGTCTCTTAACAAAGAGGGCAAAGTTAACAGACGAGCTAACGCCACCCGTGGGCGTCAGTCAGTTTCGCCGGGTGGATACTTAGAATGAGAGTAGATCATGAAAGAGTTTTGCTCGAGCTTCGTGCCCGAATCCCCACTGAATTCCGAAACGGCGGTCTTCGGTCCGGAATCGCTGTCCCTTATCGACACCATCTATGAAGACGCCTGGGACAGCATCGCCGCAAACTTCGAGACACATCCGGAACTGATCAGCGAAGCCCGCCAAGAGCTCGCAAAAGCAATTTTCGTCGTGGCTTGTGACCACACGCAGGATATCCACGCCCTGAAAGTCGCAGCTTTGAAAGTTTTTTCGTCAACGTATCCCGTGACACCGGGTGTCCCGGGCCAGCCCTCGCCACCTCGACGATAAGCAGCCCGGCCCCGACGCGAACGTTCAGACTGGTCGGTCTCCCTCGATGGTGACGCGATGCATATGGCGGCGGTGGCCGGCTGTGTCGTTGAGTGCGAAGTGTTGTGTGCAGCGGTTGTCCCAGACCGCGAGGGTACCAGCTCGCCAGCGCAGACGGCACTGGAACTCGGGACGTACCGAATGATCGCTCAAATACTCGATCAGCGGATTGCTTTCTTCGACCGTCATATCTTTGAAGCGAAGCGTGTGCGTCCGGCTGATGTAAAGCGCTTTGCGGCCGGTCTCCGGGTGCGTGCGCACGATCGGGTGGCAGGCCTCGAAGGTCTCGCTCTCGACCACGGCCTTGCCCATTTCTCCAAGCTTGCCGATTTGGGCGGCCCGCCCACCCTGATAAGGCTTGTCGGAATTAAATACGCCGACAAGTCCATCAATCATCTGCCGCATACCGTCGGACAACGTATCATAAGCGCGGTAGGTGTTCGTAAACAACGTGTCGCCGCCGACCTCGGGCACATCGACGGCATAGAGCAACGTGCCGAGATCCGGCCGTTCCTTGTACGCGGTATCGGAATGCCAGCTGCCGCCAAAGGCTTTGTTGTCCTCGGGCGAGCGGATTAGCGCGTTGACCTCCGGGAAACCGTCGAGGCCCTGGAGGAATGGATAAACGGCCGGCTTGCCGAAATGGCGGGCAAGGCGAACCTGCGTCTCGGGAGA
This sequence comes from uncultured Hyphomicrobiaceae bacterium, assembly GCA_964632265.1. GTDB lineage: Bacteria > Pseudomonadota > Alphaproteobacteria > Rhizobiales > Hyphomicrobiaceae > CAJQQK01. Next base: position 16,389 of record CAZWCL010000012.1, read on the forward strand.
GATATCCTGATCTCGGAAATAGATCATCAAGTAGTCGAGATAGGCCCGGTGAATATCGGCAAGTTGCTCATTGGCAAGCGGCTTGGACAGATCGACACCACCGACTTCGGCGCCCATGGCACCGGCGAGCGGTTTGACCTCGATTGAGTTGTAGTCGCTCATAACAGGCTCTCGTTTTCTCAGATCTTGCTGTTTGGAGCCCGACTAGAACACGGGCCCTTTGCAGAATACCACTCCCATATCTGATATCGCCATCGCGGCGGGCGGCCCGGACACACGGTTACAGGGGCGGCTATCGCGCCGCGCGCGTCAAGTGTCCGATAATAGTCCGGCCACATGGGCAGTGAGGTCGCTATCCGGATCGGCCAGCTGATCCAGCACGGTAAAGTGGTCGGCACCGGGCGCATCATAAGTGGTCGTAATGTTCGCCTTATCAGACCAAGCCTGACACAGTTGCTCGATCTGAAGTGCGAAGGCCGGTGTTTCCGCCCCGCCGCGGGCAAGGAGGATCGGGGCACTACCGCTCGTAGGTCTTTGATTGACGGGGCTGAGTTTACCTGCTTGGGCGGCATCAAGCGCTAGCGCCGTGCCAATGGTGGTATGGCGCAGCGGTTCGAGCTCAAAGACACCACTGATCGCCACGAAGCCTTTGATGAACTCGCTCGGCAACGACGGATCGAGCGCCGGCCAGTCGGTTGCCGCCATCATAGCCGAAAGGTGGCCGCCGGCGGAGTGTCCAGCGACCACGATGTGCTCACGAGAAAGGCCCAGCGTTACAGCATTCTTGTAAACGTGGGCGATACCACGCGAGACGCTGTCGACGAGCTTCCCCAATGTCACGTCGGGGCATAGTGGGTAATTGATCAAGACAACATCAACACCACGCGCCAGGAACGGCTCCGCCACGAAATGATAGACCGGCGTTTCACCGCGTTGCCAATAGCCTCCATGAATGAAGATCAGGAGCGGTGCGTCCTCGGCGCCACTGAGAAAGACGTCGAGCTTTTCGCGCTCGTGCGTGCCGAACATGACGCCAAGGGTCGGATCGGCCGCCTCGCGTACCTTGGCACTCGCTTCCCGCCAGCGCGCCTGCAGGCCATCGTAATCGTCGCAGAGAAGACGCACATTGTAGAGCTTCTCGAGTTCGGCATCGATTTGGGCGTCTTCGGTCACAGGGGATCTCCTTGATCATTATCGTTGCGTGGTGCCGCTGCGACCGCTGCAATCAGGTCACGCTGCGCCGGCGTCTCCGGCGAGCTGACACCGCGGGCCGCACTGACTCGCGCGATCGCCGCCGACGCCTCGAGGCCAAGACGTGCGAGCACCGACGAAGCTGCAAGCCCTGCACGCCCGACGCCCCCTTTGCAATGCACGGCAACCGAGCGCCCCTCTTTGAGGTCATCCGCAATACTGTCGACCAATTCAATGAAGACCGGCGCCTCAGCCGGAACCTGATAGTCGCCAATAGGGAAGCGCGTGAATTCAAGGCCGGCGGTCGCCGCTGCGACGTTCGCTTCCTCAAGCCCCATCGCGACGACTTCCTCATCCGAAATCAACGATACGATCCGCGAAAAACCGGCATTGGCCAGGGACTGGAAACGATCGTCGAGTTCGAATGCGGCCGGGCCCGGCATGGTGGCAAGACGCCCCGGGGCCGGGGTCTCGACCAGAAACAAGTTTTCGATCTCGTCAAGTTTCAAGTTCATGTATCGGCTCCGGAATTGAGCACGGCACGGATTTCCGCGGCCGTAGTGAGATTG
>CAZWCL010000013.1:0-13035 GCA_964632265.1 uncultured Hyphomicrobiaceae bacterium
ATCAGGTGGCCGCCGGCATTGTCGACGATGATCGTATGGGGCACACCGTGAGCACCGAGTTCGTAGGCCGTTAGTGCGGCGCCCTGGTTTCTCGGGCGGGTTTCATCGACCCACACGTGCACGGGAATGGCGAGGTCGTGGGCTTGGTAAATCGGCGATGTCGCCGTGCCCCAGTCAACGCAGGCGATCCAGCCTGCGTTGCAGTGGGTCAGGATGTTTACCGGCTCGCCTGGCGGTTTGCGCGCGGCAATCTCCTTGATGAGGTCGATGCCGTGGGTGCCGATCAGGCGGCAGGTTTCGACGTCAGCGTCGGCATTGTCGCCAGCCCAGGCGTAAGCGGCAACCGTGCGGTCGGCCGGAGGGAGCGGGGCAAGGCGACGATTGATGGCGTCGAGAGCCCAGCGGAGGTTGACGGCGGTTGGGCGCTGTTTTGCGAGATGATCGACAGCCGCGGCCAGATTTTCGTCGGATGGGTCCTGACGCATGGCGAGCGCGATGCCATAGGCGGCCGTGGCACCAATCAAGGGGGCGCCGCGCACCTGCATCGTGATGATCGCTTCGCCGGCTGCTTCCATGCTGGTCAAACGTGTCGTCTGAAAATGATGCGGCAGCTTCGTCTGATCGATGATTTCTACGGACCATCCATCTTCGGCAAGCCAGATCGTGCGGTAATGTTTGTCGTTGATCTTCATCTCGGGCCGTATTTGTTCGCAGGCGGCCGATGTTGCCGCCGATGTCGTTTGGGAACCGCAACGCTGAGAAGCGCTCAGACCGAGGGAATAAGCGGCTGCGAGAGCGCCTGATGCATCGTAACGTCGAGGCCGCAGTTGTTGCAGTCGAGCTTGTACCATTCAGAATACGGGCGCACCGACTGATCGGTTATTGTGAGCTGGGCCTCACTGCATCGCGGACATACCTGCGGACTGGAGCCCGTATTTTTCCATTGCGCGACGGCTTCGTGAGCCTTGTACCATTCAGCGTCGTTGAGGACGATGTGATCAGCTTTCATCCAAGTCTCCATTGCCAACAGAATTCATATTGGTCCGCATTGGGCAAATTACACGGCGGACGGCGATCATTCCGGCAAAAAGCCGTCGTTGCGCTGTGGTTGCGGGCTAATGCCCTTCGAAAGCGACCAGGACATGACATTCGACGCCCTGACTTTCAATTCTCGCCTTGCCGCCGATCTCGGGCAAGTCAATTACGAACGATGTTCCGACAATCTCACCGCCGGTTTGACGTACCAGCTTGATGGCGGCTTCGGCCGTGCCGCCTGTTGCAATCAGGTCATCGACGATGAGGATACGTTGTCCGTGCTCGATGGCGTCCTCATGAATCTCGATTGCGTCGACGCCGTATTCGAGCGTGTATTCCTGGCCGATAGTTTTGCCTGGAAGCTTGCCCTTCTTGCGGATTGGAATAAAGCCGCAGCCGAGCCGGTCGGCAATGGCGCCGCCCAGAATAAAGCCGCGTGCCTCGATGCCGGCCACGGCGTCGATACGCTTTGTCCTGAACGGACGTGCCATGGCGATGATTGCGAGTTCAAAACCTTCCGGATCGCGGAACAGGGTCGTGACGTCGCGAAACATGATGCCAGGTTTGGGGTAGTCGGGGATCGTACGGATCAAGGATTTCAGGTTGTCCAAAGGTTCGTCTCCCTCATCGACAAATTCACGGCTCAAAATGGCTGTATCAGTTCTGTTGGTTTAGACTAAACGGTGCGGTGTGGGCGAATGATTCGTTTTCCGGATCCGGCAACCAGGCTTTTCCGGGCCGATGGCCGGAGATATTCCTGTTTCGACGCCAGCATCTGACGCCAACCAACACGGGACAGAAAGACATGGCCGATCCGACCTTTGCTCATGTTGGGCCCGACGCTGATGATGATCTGCCGCGCACGCTTCGGCGAGAGCGGGACGCCCAAGCGAGACGGGCCAGCGGGCAGGAGCTGAGCAACGAGGCGCTGCCCGGAACCGGGCGATTGGAGCCGACAGACCTGCCCGGCTCCGGTTATCCGCAGCAAATTTTTGATGATTATGACGCACCGGCTGCGACCGTCACGCGTCTCGACATTCCATTGCTTCATCTTATGGCGTTCTTCTTGAAGGCTGTCATCGCCGGTGTGCCGGCGCTTTTGCTACTGCTCGCAATGCTTTGGGGTATCGGCGAAGTTCTGACTGCCACCTTCCCCGAACTCATCAAGATGCAGGTTCTGATCCGTATGCCCAACTAGCGTTTCGCCATCGTTGGGGCTGATCAACTAAGTTCGGCGAGGACGCATTTGAGGACGCCGTAATCGAAGCGTCCTTCCAGTGCGCCATGAGCGGGGCCGAGGCGGCCACTTTCCAGTGTGCCCGTCCTTTCGAACGCTGCCATGATCTCGTCCATGTCGGCTGCATCCAGATCGAGGACGTCATCAGTGCTGATGACACCGGCTTCGATGGCTTCGGCGAGGTGGCCGTATATTGTCGATGTCTCGAGGCCACGCAGTGCGGCAATCTCTTCCGCGTCCTTGCCGTTCAGGTGCAAGCCCAGCGTCTGGTTGACCGAGCCGGACAGCTTGTTGTTAAGGCCGGGCTTTTCGGCGAACGAGGAGATTGCTGACAGAAACGCTGCTCCGTATCGTTTTATCTTTGCGGCGCCAAGCCCGTTGATGCCGTTCAGTTCAGCGGGGCTTGCGGGCTTGACGGTTGCAAGTTCCGCCAGCGTGCGGTCATGACAAATGACGTAGGGTGGCACTTTCGCATGCGCCGCCAGTTCTCGGCGCAGGGATTTAAGGGCTTCGAAAAGGCCGGCGTCCTCACTGGTGACTGAAATGCGCGTTTTGGAGGTTCGCTTGCTGGTTGTTTTCGAAGTGGTGGGCGCACTGCGGCGCATTTCAAACTTGCTCTCGCCTTTGAGAAGTGCGCGGGCATTGTCGGCCAGTACAAGGGTGCCTTTGCCGTCGTCGTCCGGTGCAAGGTAGCCGCCGGCGACGAGTTGGCGGAAGAGACGGCGCCATTGGGCTGTGTCGAGATCCTTGCCGATGCCAAATACCGAGAGTTTATCGTGGCCGTTTTGCTGGACGCGCTGGTTTGTCTTACCGAGGAGTACATCCACGACATAGGTGACCCCGAACCGCTCGCCGGTGCGGTAGACGGTTGATAATGCTTTTTGTGCGGCGACGGTGCCGTCTTCGGTTCGTGGCGGTGCGAGGCAGTTGTCACAGTTGCCACATGGTTCTGCGAGTTGTTCGCCGAAGTAGGCGAGAAGTGCCTGGCGGCGGCACCGGGAGGTCTCGCAAAGACCGATGAGGGTGTCGAGGCGTTCGCGCTGCATGCGCTGGTGCTCTTCGCTGCCTTCGGACTGATTGATCCAGTGCCTTTGCTGGACAAGGTCCTGCAAGCCATAGGCCATCCAGGCGTTGGCGAACTCGCCGTCGCGGCCCGCGCGTCCGGTTTCCTGATAGTAGGCCTCGATAGATTTTGGCAGATTGAGGTGGGCGACAAAGCGCACGTCGGGTTTGTCGATGCCCATGCCAAAGGCGACGGTGGCGACCACGATCATGGCGTCGTCCGACAAAAAGCGTGACTGGACGGCATGACGCACGTCACCGGACAGGCCGGCGTGATAAGCGACCGCCGTCCGGCCCCGGTTCGTTAGCCATGCGGCCGTTTCCTCGGTCGCTTTGCGTGACAGGCAGTAGACGATACCGGCGTCATTGGGATGATCGGCCTCAATGAATTGCCAAAGCTTTTCGCGCGTCGCCATCGAGCCGGATTCCGAAATAGTGTAGCGAATGTTTGGCCGGTCAAAGCTGGCGACGAAGCGGGCGGCGTTTTCGAGGTTGAGCTCCGCGGCGATTTCATCGCGCGTGCGGGCGTCGGCGGTGGCCGTCAAGGCGAGGCGCGGCACGTGCGGGAAGCGGCTGTGCAAGGCCCGAAGCTGGCGGTATTCCGGTCGGAAATCATGTCCCCATTGCGACACACAGTGCGCTTCATCGATCGCGAACAGCGAGACCTTGGCACGCTCGAGCAGGGATAGGGTTCGCTCCTGCAGCAACCGTTCAGGCGCTACGTAAAGTAGTTGGAGGTTGCCGGTAAGCAGTCTTTCCTCGACCTCGCGTTGCTCGCGGCCGTCGAGCGTCGAATTCAGGAAAGCTGCCGGCACGCCGAGTTGCACCAAGGCATCGACCTGATCGTGCATCAACGCGATCAGAGGGGAGACGACGACGGCGGTGCCATCACGCACGAGCGCGGGCACCTGATAGCAGAGGGATTTGCCGCCTCCGGTCGGCATGAGCACAAGCGCATCGCCGCCGCCGATCACCGTGCTCACGATCTCAGCCTGCGGCCCGCGGAAATTTCGATAGCCGAATGTCGTCTCAAGAACGTTCTGGGCTTTCTCGATTGCTTCCGAGATGCAGTCCGGCATCGGATTGAGGGGCAAAGCTTGTGTCATCGTGGGCGGCATGCTCGGCTATGTCGGGGGCACAGGAAATGGAGTGCTGGTTCGTGGTGCTCGCGGTCGGTGTATCCTGCTTTGGCTGGCAAAGGCCAGTCACCGTCCTGAGCTATCACCATCTACGACGCTCTTGTGGTCGCTGCGCCGCGGTTCATGGCATTCAGACCGGGTTCATATGGGAACCGTTAGGGTGGCTTTGCTTTCGGGGAGAGGGCGAAGTGGAGCAATTTCGCAACGGTTAGGTGCGGAACGCTGCAAAGTGGTCGTCTCCGTTGGCCTATCGGTGTTTTGTGTGCCCGCGGTTTCATGCTGACTGGGTAAGCCTCGACGGTGCCATGTGGGTCCAGTCGAGTGTGGAATGAAGAGGATCGGATGAACGGTTTTGCTACCAAAGGTGCCGTGGCGTTTGCGGCCGTGATGACATCGCTGGTGACGGCTCATGTGTCGTATGCCAACAGCAACTGTGACTCTTACGCGAAGTTAACTCTTCAGCAGGCTAAGCAGAACGTCCAGAAGAGATGTAATTTCAAAGGCCCGCGTTGGTCGTTGGATGCTAACCGGCATCGTGCCTGGTGCCGCGACGTGGGGCCATCCGAATGGCGCGCCGAACTCAAGTTGCGCAATGAGATGCTGTCTCAGTGCAATGGCTAGGGCCGGGCCAGAGATTTGTTGCGACAAACTTGTTAGCGAATCGAGGCAGACCGTTGTCGTGTGGTGACGGGGTGGGAGAGTTGGTGGAGAGACGAATCATCCGCCTTCCTGCCGAGGGACCGCGCACCCATGCCAAGCTCCACAATTTCTGGTCAAACATCTGGAATTGAACACTTTTCGGTCCGGCCTGAGGGACGGGAGCCGCCGCTTCGACTAACGTTTGGCGACGTGTTCATAATCCTGGCGAGCGGACTGGTCGCCATGGCGATTGCGATCGGTCTGGTGGTGCAGGTCGGTCTGGATGTTCCGCTGGCGTCCGGTCTCGCTGGTATGGCGATGGTCGCCACGTTGATCGGCCATGCTGCGTTACGTATCTCGGATCACCGGCGTGCCCCGGTGAGGCGGAGCCGCCAGGACCCATCTCACGAGAACGACGAATATCGGCCGAGCGTGGCGGCCCTGCCGCGACATGGCGTAGCCGCTGCCGAGGATGGCGCGGCGACGAGTTCGGATGCCGACAGATCAAATGTTCCAAGGCGCAGCTCGGTTGATATCAATGCAGAGACAGAAGGCGCTAGAGAGGCCCCGGCGGACATGCGGGGCACGGTTGCTATCGGCGGTACGGACGGGGATCGGTCCGTACCTCTTCCGGGGGCGGGCCACGATAGTCTTGATCTGGGCAAAGTGCGACCACGCGCGCCCGGTGCGCTCAATGTTTATGATGAGGCTGTGTCAATTGGTGACGGCGCTACTGTCGGGCCCGGTAATATCGACGCAATGATCAAGCGGCTTGCAAGCGACATTGAAACAGGACGCAAGAGCAGGGCGATCGCTCCTGCGAAGGACGGCAGCTCCGGGAGCGCGACAGCTCCGCCACCACTTCCGGTTCCGGCGGTCGCGGCGGAGGGGCAGCCGCCGCTTGCAAGTGAGGCTGCACCGACTGCGCAACAAAAAAAGAGCCGCCCTCCTGCTTTTCCCCCCAAGCTGGACGCTATGGACACGAGTCCGCCTGCCACTGCCTCATCGCCGACGGCTACCGCAAAACTTGCAGCCATTGCTGACGCGCTCTCGGACGAGCAGTTGGACGTCTATCTGGAGACGATCAACGGTCTAGAGGATTATCGCGCGCAGCACTATGAGGTATCCGTGCGGTTGCGGCTCGACGGCGGTGCAGTACTTGATAATGCAGCATTTACCGAGGAGACCCGCGGGACGGGGCTGTTGCCGCTAATTGAAGCCGTCAAGGTCTCGTCGACCAAGCGCCTTGCCGTTCAGATGCTCAGGCGGGGGCGGAGCGGCGACTTTTTTGCGGCGATCGACGGCGAGGCGCTGAGTGAAATGCAATTCAGCACGGACGTCGGCACCATCACGTCGGGAGATCCAATGCTGGCGTCGCGGCTGGTGCTGGCCTTTACGCAGGCTGACGTGCGCGGGCTCACGAAAGCCCAGCGTGCAACGCTCGAGGAGATCGCTTCATTGGGCTTTCGATTCTCTGTCGAGAGCATTACGGATCTCGACATGGACTTCCATGATCTGGCGCGACGTGGTTTTGCGTTTGCCAAGCTCGATGCGCCGGTGTTCCTTGGCGGCCTGCCTTTGGGTTCAGGACATGTGCCGCCGACGGATCTGTGCAGACATCTTGCTGATGCCGGACTTGATTTGATTGTTGGCTTGATCGGAACAGAAGACGCGCGGGCGCGTATTCTGGTCTGTGGAGCGACGCTTGGGCAGGGCGCGCTGTTTGGTGCGCCGCGGCCAGTGCGTGCGAGTGTTCTCAAGCCGGCGACGGAGGGACAAATGGCGGCGCAGCAGCGACCATGACGAATACAATGCAAGAGATACCTATTGTGTCCGGCATCCGCGAGTTGGCTGCGGACACGGATGCTTGGCTTGTCGACGTGTGGGGCGTGATGCACAACGGTGCTGTCGCCTACGAAGCTGCCGCCGAAGCCTGTCGGCGCTACCGCGAGAGTGGCGGGTATGTCGTGCTGCTGACCAACGCGCCGCGCCCGGGGCCAGCCGTTGTCCACCAAATAAGCCGGATTGGTGTGCCGCAAACGGCTTATGACGCGGTGGTGTCGTCAGGCGACGTCACGCGCGCCCTGATCGAACATTGGCGCGATAAGCGTATCCATCATCTAGGGCCTGATCGTGATCGTGGTGTTTTCGAGGGATTAGATGTAAATTTCGCGACCTCGCTTGATGCCGAGATCGTAGTCGTAACCGGGTTGCTGGATGATGACACGGAAAGTCCTGATGACTACGCGACGACGCTGAAGGGGTTTCGCCGACGCAACATTGCGATGCTCTGTGCCAATCCTGACCTCAAAGTCGAGCGCGGGGATAAGATTGTCTACTGCGCTGGATCGCTAGCGGCCGCATATGAGGCTCTCGGCGGTGATGTCGTTTATGCCGGCAAGCCGCATCTGCCGATCTACGAATTGGCCTTGCAGATGATACAGGATGGCCGCGGGCAGCCGATTGCCAAAGACCGAGTTCTGGCGATTGGCGACGGTTTGAAGACAGATATGGCCGGGGCCGCGGCGGCAGGGTTGCGTTCGCTGTTCGTTGCATCGGGACTTCATGTGCCGGGGCGTTCATTGTCGACGGAGACGGTTAACCGGCTTTTCGCCGAAACGCCGCTAGCGCGGCCGGTGGCTGCAATAGAAGCGCTCTCATGGTAAGAGAGCTTCATGTGCAATCATGTGTTTCCGCGGAGGTCAGGCCGTCATGGATTGGGATGAAAGCCGGCAGGCTGCCGGTACGGGTGATGTTGTCGTTGGCGAGAAGCTCGACCGCCATTCGATTGACGATTTGAATGCGCGCATCAAAACGCTTGAGGCCGAAATCGCGAGGTCTCGCGAGGAAATCGCTAAAAAGCGTGCGCATAGCGAGCAGGCGGCCTCGATATTCAAGTCGTAGCCACAACCATTGCCGCCGATTGGTGCGCAAGTGCCGCATGTGTGTCTTTTGAGGCACTGACTGCTGTCGCCGGTACTGACCGGAATCGTTACTGGGTTTAGGCTTTTGTTTACCGGAGGCGGTCATTCTTGGCGGTGATCCAGACCCCTGGATAGCGAGTGGCAATTTCCGCTCTGTTTGACGCCTCCCTTGTCGACCTGAGCCGCCTCGTGCCGAGGCGGCTCTTTTTTTGCATTGGATTCCTTGCGAGCCTCCAAATGTTCTCAATTTGGGGCGATGTGTTAACTTCGACCGGCTAGGTTTTACGGACTAGAGCGGGTAGTCCCGCTCTACACTATTGGAGTAGATCATTTTTTCCGGTTTAGCCGGCGACGGCCCCGGTTACGAACGGTCTGCATCTAAACCGGAAATGATCTAGCGGCGGCCGCGTTCGTAACGAGTGTGTAACAGAGCAGTCATGACAAATCCCGATCACAGTGTACGCCGTCCAGAGACGGCGGTGACAGTTCCTTTCGGTCAAGCGTTTGCGCGCTCGGCGCAGTTCGATGAGGTTTTCCGCGAAGGTATGGATTTGGTTGAACGTGCGGCTGCGTATCTCGACGGGGAAGGGCGGCTCGATTCCAAAGGTTTAGCTGGTCCGGTGGCGACAGCGTATGCGACTGAAAGCATGAGATTGACGACGCGGCTGCTCGAAGTGGCTTCATGGCTGCTGGTGCAACGGGCTTTGAAGACCGGTGAAATAAGCGAAGCGGAAGCTGAAGCGCGGCGTCGGAAGGTGCGTCTCAGGCCGTCGGGGCGGCCCTCGCACATCAGACATTTCGATCAGATGCCGCAAACGCTTCAGGGATTGATCACGGACAGTTTTGCAATGTCGGACCGGCTGATGCGGCTCGACCGGGCCATGCACCAGGGCGATGAGGCGAGGCCAGTGGTGACGACAAACCCCGTTGGCGCGCAACTGTCTACCATCCGTGCCGCTTTCACGGTGATTGATGGTGGGCGCAACTAGAAATCTCTTGTATTTCAGAGTCCTAACGCCGCGGCTTAGATAAGCTGCGGCGTTTTTTGTCGGATAAGGCTTAGAACAGGCCTTCGAACTTCTTCTTGAAGCGGGAAAGGCGGCCGCCACGGTCCATCAGACGCTGGTCGCCACCGGTCCATGCGGGATGCGTCGTGGGATCGATATCCAGTGTCAGAGTGTCGCCCTCGGCGCCGTACGTCGAGTACGTCATGTACTCGGTACCGTCCGTCATAACGACCTTGATCTGGTGGTAATCCGGGTGCAAATCGTTGTCATTTTTCATTTTTAGGGCCGCTTATGTGTGAAAGTCGGTGGGATTATTCGAGCACAAAACGGCCCGTTACGCCGCTTTCGGCGTCGAGTCGAGGTGTGCTGGAGATCTAATTGGGAGCTTTCTAGCGGCACCATCCCCGCGATGCAAGCGGGAAGCCGCGAAAGTGTCAGTGGTATTTGTTGGTGGCAAGACGGCGCCGGGGCGGCGGCGGGGCGACGGGCGGCGCTTGCCGTATCCGGCGTTGCGTAGATATGGCCGGTTGCGCGCCACTTGGCCCTTCGCCATTGTTCAGGCCGAAGAAGAGACCGAAATTTGTGAATGTCTTTGAGCCCTCCCGCGCCCAACCAGAAACCGACCGGATTGACCGACAGGGTTATGACCGAACACAACGATACTAACCCGGCCGCATCGCAAGCGGAAAAGAAACGCGTTTCACTCACGCCGCTGTTGGCGCTGAAACCGTATCTGCTCCGCCATAAAGCAAAGCTGATCGCGGCGGCTGTGACGCTCTTGATGGCGGCGGCGGCGGCGCTTGCGATACCGATCGCGGTGCGCCGGATGATCGACTTCGGCTTCGGTGGTGGCGATGGTGCGTTTATCTCGCGCTACTTTGCGATGCTGATCCTTATCGGTGGTGTCCTCGCGGTTGCTAGCGCTGCGCGGTTTTATTTCGTGAGCTGGATCGGCGAACGCATCGTCACGGATCTCAGACGCGACGTGTTCCGCCACCTCGCCACTCTCGGGCCGGCCTTTTTCGATGCGACACACTCCGGCGAAGTGATGAGCCGGCTGACGGCCGATACCGTGCAGGTCAAGACCGCGGCGTCGACGGCGTTCAGTCAATCGGTGCGGGCGGTCATTATGGTGGTCGGGGCGCTGATCATGATGTTGGTCACGAGTCCGGTTCTCTCGCTCATCGTGATCCTGGCGATTCCGCTGATACTCTTGCCGATCATCTTGTTTGGCCGCCTCGTTCGGCAACGTTCGCGGCGGGCACAGGACAGCCTGGCCGATGCATCGGCGCTCGCGGCAGAGAACCTTAGTGCGATCCGCACGCTGCAGGCGTTCACCAGTGAAGGCGTGATTGCGCGGCGTTATGGTGCCGCGGTCGAGACGGCGTTCGAGGACGCGCGGGCACGGCTACTGGCACGGGCGGCGATGACGGCGCTCGGCATGTTCCTCATTCTCGGCAGCATCGTGGGTGTGCTCTGGTACGGGGCGGCGCTGGTCATCGATGGGACGATGACGGCAGGGCGGCTCGGGCAGTTCATCCTTTATGCGGTATTTGCCGCTGGTTCGCTCGCACAGCTTTCTGAAGTTTGGGGGGAAGTGCAGCAGGCGGCGGGTTCTGCCGAACGGCTGCTTGAAATCCTCGATACAGAACCGCTGATCAAAACACCGGTCAAGCCGGTTGCGCTGCCGATGCCGGCGAAGGGGCGTGTCGCCTTCGAGAACGTCTCGCTTGCCTATCCGACACGTCCGGATCAACCGGCGCTACACGATGTGTCGTTCGTGGCCGAGCCGGGCCAGCTCATCGCGCTGGTTGGCCCGTCAGGCTCCGGCAAGACGAGCGTCGTCAATCTGATTGCGCGTTTTTATGATGCGACCAGCGGACGGGTGGTGGTCGACGGCATCGATGTCAGGGAGGCTCATCCGAAGGCGTTGCGGGAACGAATGGCGCTAGTGCCCCAGGATGTAAACCTTTTCGCCGACACGGTTGGTGCGAACATTCGCTATGGCGATGAGGCGGCGAGCGACGATCAGATCCGGCGCGCAGCAAAGGCGGCCAATGCGGCATCATTTATTGAGGCTTTGCCGCAAGGCTATGAGACGCTGGTGGGCGAGCGCGGTGTTACGCTGTCGGGGGGGCAGCGGCAGCGGCTCGCAATCGCCCGGGCGATCTTGCGTGATCCGCCGATACTGTTGCTCGATGAGGCGACCAGCGCTCTGGATGCGGAAAGTGAACGCGCCGTGCAGGAGGCGCTCGAACGCGTGATGGCAGGACGCACGACGTTTGTCGTCACGCACCGGCTGGCGACGATCCGGCGGGCCGACTGTATTCTTGTTTTCGAGGATGGACGGTTGGCCGAGCAGGGCACGCACAGCGAGCTGTCGGCGGCGGGGGGGCTCTACAGGCGCCTGGCCGCGCTGCAATTCGCCGAAGCGCCAGCGGCAGCGGAATAGTCGCCAATCGGAATGGCGGCACGACCGGAATGGGGAGCGCTCCCGCGCCGAATGGGGCGGCGGGCAGGATAGCAGAGCATGTTCGGAGGTAAATGCAACCAAAGCCGCCTCGGCAGAATGGTTTCCTTTGACGCGGACACGCTCTAGATTGCGTTGTTGAAAACAATCAGGAGGAACGTCGCCCGTGTCCGTTTCCGATGCGCCGCATCCGTTTTTCAATCCAGTCAAACCACCGCTGACGCAGGAAGGGTTCTCACGCAACGAAGTGCGTCTTGCGAACCGAAATCCCGGCACACTGCTCGAAACCCTGCGTTATGATTTGACGCCCCAGGGGCTGCACTATCTGCTCATTCATTTTGATGTACCGTTCGTGAAGTCCGCCGACGATTGGACGCTGTCGATCGGTGGTCTAGTCGAGCGGCCGATCAAGCTTTCGATGGCGCAACTGCGCAAATTTCCAGAACGAAAAATGCCGGTGACGATGGAGTGCGCCGGCAATGGCCGGGCCGATGTCGCGCCGCGCTATCAGAGCCAGCCCTGGTATCAGGAGGGTGTCGGTACGGCCGAATATACAGGAACGCCGCTCAAGGCAGTACTGGAAGAGGCGGGATTGAAACCGGATGCGGTCGATGTCGTTTTTTACGGGATCGACAAGGGTTTTGGCGGCGGCGAAGAGCATTTTTATGGTCGCAGCCTGCCGCCGGCAGTGGCGCTTTGCGACGATCTGCTGCTCGCCTGGGAGATGAATGGTGCACCGTTGTTGCCGCAACACGGGTTCCCGCTCCGGCTGGTGGTGCCAGGCTGGTATGGGATGACCAATGTTAAATGGCTGGACCGCATCGAGGTGATCGACCGGCCGTTCGACGGGCATCAACAGGTCGGTACGTACGTCTACCGGTCGAGCCCTGAAGATGCGGGCACGCCAGTGACCACGATGCGGGTGAAGTCGCTGATGGTGCCGCCGGGCATACCTGATGTCTATACGCGTAGCCGATTGGTCGACGCGGGGCCGGTCGAACTCGTCGGGCGCGCCTGGGCGGGGGAGGGAATTGGCATCGAACGGGTTGAGGTCGCGGTGGACGGGCAATGGGCGGATGCAACGCTCGATCCCGCGCTCGGGGCCTATGCATGGCGCGGATGGCGGTTTGACTGGGCGGCCACCCCGGGCGAGCACGAACTGATGTGTCGCGCGAGGGATAGCAACGGGAATGTGCAGCCGCTCGAGGTTCCCTTCGACATGACCGGTTTCGGCAATAACGCGGCGCACCGCGTTCAGGTGACGGTGCGGTAGAGTCTTTTCGCTCACGGCGCGTACCGGCGAGCGAGGCTCGCCTGCGCCTCCGCGGGGGCGCGACAAGGTCGCGGCTCGCTGGGACAGCTCGCAAGAGGGGGCGGGTGAGTGACGTGCGTTGAGGTTGCCGGGAAAGCTCTGTTTGCGCTCACGGCGCGTGGCGGCGTGCGGAGCTGGCCTGCGCCTGCGCGGTCGCGCGACAAGGTCGCGGCTCGCTGGGACAGCTCGCAAGAGGGGGCGGGTGAGTGA
>CAZWCL010000013.1:13135-17975 GCA_964632265.1 uncultured Hyphomicrobiaceae bacterium
CGTTGAGGTTGCCGGGAAAGCTCTGTTTGCGCTCACGGCGCGTGGCGGCGTGCGGCGCTTCGGACTGGGCTCGAACCGGCGTGCCGCTCAGCGATTGGTGAGTTTTAGCTCGATGCGGCGGTTGCGGCGGAGCGCTTCTTCGCTGTCCCCGTCATCGAGCGGTGAGAACTCGCCATGGCCGGCGGCGATCAGGCGGTCCGCCGGTACGCCGCGTGATATCAGATAGCGAACAACGGAGATGGCGCGAGCGGTGGACAGATGCCAGTTGGAGGGGAACTCGGCGCTGCTGATCGGACGCTTATCAGTGTGGCCGTCTACCTGAAGCGCCCAGTCAATTTCGTCGGGTATTTTCTTGCGAAGTTCGATAATCGCCTTGGCCAGTTCATCCAAAGCAACAAGGCCCTCCACGCTCATCTCGGCCTGCCCCGAGGGAAAGAGGACCTCCGATTGGAAAATGAAGCGGTCGCCGACGACGCGGATGTCCTTGCGGCCCTTCAGAAGGTCGCGGAGGCGGCCGAAGAAATCGGAGCGGTAGCGCTGCAACTCCTGCACCTGGCGGGCAAGGGCGGCGTTGAGACGAGAGCCGAGGTCCTTGATGCGCACCTGACTTGCCTGATCGCGCTTTTCGGAAGCGTCGAGGGCTTCGTTCAACGCGGCGATCTGGCGCCTGAGGGCGAGAAGCTGTTGGTTAAGTAGGTCGACACGGGCGAGGGCCTCGTTGGAGACCTCTTTCTGTTTTTCAAGATCCTCCTGAAGACTGCTGGCTCGGCCGGCGGCCGCGGCAAGCTTGCTCTGACCCTCGGTGGCGAGGCCTTCGAGGCGCGCGTTTTCAGCGCGCAGCGAACTCAGCGTGGCGGTCAGCGCTGCGATCTGGTCCTGGGCGTCACGGGACTGGCCTTTGGCCAGGGAAAGGAGGTTGGTCAGCTCTGCAATCTGTTGATTGAGACGGCGCAGCGCGGTGTCCTTGCCGCTCGATTCCTGTGCCACGAAGTATTGTGCGAGCATGAAGATCGACAGCAGGAAGATGAATACGAGCAGCAGCGTCGAGAGCACGTCGACATAGCCCGGCCAGAATTCGCCGTACTCACCGCCGCGTCTCGAACCTCGGGTGCGTGCCATCGGCTCAGGCCTTGCCGCGCCGCTCAGCGAGGATGTCGCGGACAGATGACATCAACTCGGCTTGCTGGTTGGATTGCTCATCGGCCCATTGGCGGACGATTTCCTGCTCGCGACGCATCTGGCTTATGAGCTGGTTTATGCCTTCGGCGAGTTCGTCCCGGCTGCCGCCAGCGCCGGGTTCCCCACTCTTGTCAAAGCGGTCGGCGATTTCGGAGAGGGAGCGCTGGACTTCGAAGATGGCGCCGTAGAGCTGGCGGTTGAACTGTTCCGTGCCAACGCTTTCAGCGCTGCCGCCCGGCGTGAGTTCCGTGATGCCGGAAAGCCATTCCTCAAGTTCATTGTAGAAGCGATTGTGGGCCTGGCTTGCCTGTAGTTCGAGAAAACCGAGGACGAGCGAGCCGGACAGGCCGAAGAGTGACGAGGCGAACGCAGTGCCCATGCCCTTCAAGGGGGAGGCGAGGCCTGTCTTGAGTTCTTCGAAAATCAGGGAGCTGTCGGCGACATTGGTGTCGAGGGCGGAGATGGTGTCGCCAACGGATCGAATTGTGTCGAGCAGGCCCCAGAAAGTGCCAAGCAGGCCGAGGAAGACAAGGAGACCGACGAGATAACGGCCGGTGTCGCGAGCCTCGTCGAGGCGGGAGCCAATGCTGTCCATGATCGAGCGCATCGATACAGTGGATAGCGAAAGAGCGCCCTGACGGTCGCGGAGCATGGTCGCCATGGGGGCGAGGAGGATCGGACGGTGCGCGATCGCGAGGCCAGGGTCAGCGATGCGGAAGGCATTGACCCAGCGGATTTCCGGATAGAGGCGGAAAACCTGCCAGAAGGCAAAGATGATGCCGATGCCGAGGACAGCGATGATGAGGCCGTTGAGGCCGGGGTTGGCTTGGAAGGCGGCGAGGAACTGAGGCATCAGGATCGCGGCGATGAAGCCAACGAGCGCCAGAAAAACGAGCATGCGGATGAGGAATACGCCCGGCATCGAAAGGGAGCGTGCGAGCGGAGTGGCGGTATAGTCGGCGCTGCGTCGTCTGTTTCGTGCCATTCGTTTCGCCTCTCAGCATGTGCCGCCGGCGCACCGGTGCCCATGCCATTTTTAGTCCAGATCCGCTGCCGGGTAATGCCTTTTTAAGTGCACCGTCGAGGTTCGCCGGCGCGGGGAGCATAGCCGTTCGCTTGTTTAGGTAAACCGGCAAGTTGATGCCAATGTGGCCTGATGGGCACAGATTGACGCAGAACGAGTATTAGGGGGCAAGTTCGGGCTTGGATCTTTTTTTTGCGTTTCAAGTGCCTCTCCAGGCTCCCTCAGGCGCCTTTGGGCGCGCGTGGGGGAGGCGCATCCTTGATATGCTTGAGAAGGCCGCGCTGTATTTGCGGGTTGCCGGCGATTATGGTGCCGGTGTTGATCATATCCTGGCTGCCGGCTGTGTCGGTGACGAGACCGCCGGCCTCGCGGACCATCAACAGGCCGGCTGCGATGTCCCATGCGCCAAGGCCGCGCTCCCAATAGGCATCGAAGCGGCCGGCAGCGGTCCAGGCGAGATCAATCGCGGCGGCACCGGTGCGGCGGAGGCCAGCGACTTCGGGCATGACAGCTTCCATTTCCTGGCGGAAGCGGACGTGGCCGGAACGGCCGCGGTGGGGGATGTTGGTCGCGATTAGGGCGTCCGTCAGTTCGCGGCGGGCGGAGACGCGCAGGCGGCGGTCGTTGAGGAAGGCACCCTTGCCTTTTTCGGCGGTGTACATCTCGTTCGAGACAGGATTGTAGATAACGCCGGCGACAATCTCCCCGTCGCGTTCAAGAGCAATCGAGATGGCGAAAACCGGCAGGCCGTGCAGGAAGTTGGTGGTGCCGTCCAGCGGGTCGACGATCCAGCGGTGGGTGGTGTCAGCGCCGTCGACGACGCCGCGCTCCTCCATCAGGAAGCCGTAGCCGGGGCGGGTCTTCGAAAGTTCCTTGAAGATGATTTCTTCGGCCTTGAGATCCGCTTTGGTGACGAAGTTGGCGGGCCCCTTGATCGAAACCTGAAGTTGTTCGACCTCGCCGAAATCGCGACCGAGGGAACGTCCGGCCTTGCGGGCGGCATTGGTCATGACATTCATGAGGGCTGAAGCGGGCATGGCAGGCTCGATATCTCGGTTTGGGTGGCGGTGGCCGTCGGTTCGAAGCGATCGCTGCACGGAGACAGCACTGGCGGCGGTGAACTGCGGCCGGCCTTGGCCAAGGGGATCCTGTGGCATAGACGCGTTCACCGTCGCGCCCGTCAACTCCTATTTCGTCATGGCGGTCCGCGGCAGATGGTGACAGAGGAACGGACGCCGCGCGGATGCGGACGGCGGTGCCTGCTATCGCCAGCCGAGCACAGATGTAGCGGCGACAGCCGTAGCCTTCAACGGGCGGCGAGAACGGTGCCGACGCTGGCGCCTTCGATGAAACCAGCGGCGAGGCGTTGAGCCTTGTCGCGGGTGGCTTTCGGCAAAGCCGCGATACGTTTGTCGAGTTTGCGGTCAGTGCCGCGTGCCTCGAAGCCAGTGGCGGCTGCAATGAAGCGCCATTTGGCGGCTTCGAGCATGTTGCGGCGGACAAGGACACCAGCGGCGTAGATATGAGCCAAGCGGTTCTGAGCGCCAGCGATGCCCTGGCGGGCTGCCCGCGTGAGGTATGAGACGATCTCAGGTTTGTCACGATTGAAGCCGCCGCCCTGCAAGAGGCGGACAGCGTAGTCGTATTGTGCGGATGCCATGCCGGCATTGGCAGCGGCGCGCAGCCAGCGAGTCGCCATGTAGGCGTCGGGCTCGGCGCCGTGTCCCTTGGCGTAGAGCGCGGCAAGGTCGTACTGGGCGGCGGCGAGACCGCGTTTGGCGGCATATTCAATGTGCATGCGGGCGCGGCGCGGGTTTTCGGGCTTGCCTGTGCCGGCAATGAAGAGGAGGCCGAGGTTGTAGTTGGCCTCAGGATGGCCCTTGCGGGCGGCGCGTTCGAACAGGTTGGCGGCACCGTCGATGTTTTTTTGAATGCCGCGGCCGGCGGCGAGCATGACAGCGAAAGCAAAGACGGCTTCGGTGTCGCCGAGTTCGGCGGCGCGGCGGTAGAGGCGGGCGGCCTGCAATTCATCGCGCGGGACGCCGAGACCTTTTTCATAGATGCGGCCGATGAGTGTGATGGCCTGGGGGTCGTCTTTTTCGGCTGGTCCGCGGGCCAATTGCAGGGCGGTAAGATACTGGCCCTGGTCGAACGCGATATAGGCAGCGTTTTCACCTGTCGGGTCGGCCATGATGGGGCCGAGGGTGCTGCGCGCGGGCTGGGCAGGCTTGCCGGCCGACAGTGAGGGCGGCACGATGCCGGGCTTCAGTCTCGGGACTGACTTGGTCTTCGCGCGCCGCTTCTTAGGTCTACTGGTTTTTCGGTTTTTCTCAGGCTGGGTGACGGGGGCGGGTGTCGTGCGCTGGACCCATCCGCTGCTGCCGGTTTCGGCGTGCAAAGGCGTCAGTGAGGCAGTTATGAAAATTGCGACGGCGAAGCCGCCGGTGACCAGCGGAGCGCATCGCGGTGCCGACGCGCGCGGCGCTGCGGGCCACGGGCTGGTGGACGCCTGCGGTTCGCCGCGTGTGCGCTCAGGCGGCAAGCTTGACTGCGAGTGTTCGTGCATTGCTCCACCCCCACCTACTAGCAGGCTGTTGAAGAACTCATGTGGCTCGCGACGCCTGGCGCTTTTTCGCA
>CAZWCL010000014.1:0-17608 GCA_964632265.1 uncultured Hyphomicrobiaceae bacterium
CCCGTCAATCTCATGAATGAGGAACGCCCCGAGGAGTGAACCCGCATCGAACCGATCCATAAGCCGCTGGATGTGACGCCCGGTTTTCTGGAGCCGGTCGAGGTCGATCGGCCCACTGTGCGGGCGCTTGTGCTGGTGCCTGAACTCATCGGACGGGCCGGCAGTGGTGATGCAGGCAGCGGTCCCGGCGAAGGCCGCGGCAGTCGCAGCGGGCGAGCCTCAGCGGGTGTGACGCACAGTCTGGAAGACCGCGTCGTCGAAGCCGAAGGGTTGGCGCGCGCAATAGACCTTAATGTTGCCGATGCCATTGAGGTGCGGATCGCGCGGCCACGTCCGGCGACACTGTTCGGCACGGGAAAGGTCGAGGAAATCGGCCAGGCCGTTGAAGACCTCGATACCGGTCTGGTCATCGTCGATCATGCCTTGACCCCGATCCAACAGCGCAATCTCGAACGGGCCTGGAACGCCAAGGTGTTGGATCGCACGGGGCTGATTCTGGAAATATTTGGCCGCCGTGCGCGTACGCGGGAAGGGGCCTTGCAGGTGGAACTGGCCCATTTGATGTTTCAACGCAGCCGTCTGGTGCGGAGCTGGACACACCTGGAACGCCAGCGTGGCGGTTTCGGCTTCCTTGGCGGTCCTGGTGAGACGCAGATCGAAACCGACCGCCGGCTTCTGCGCGACCGGATCGAGAAGGTTCGCAATGATCTGGAAAAGGTCACGCGGACCCGTGCCCTGCACCGTAGCGGCCGTGCCAAGGTACCTTATCCGATCGTCGCCATCGTCGGTTATACCAACGCCGGCAAGTCTACACTCTTCAACCGCCTCACCGGCGCCGACGTGCTTTCGCAGGATCAG
This sequence comes from uncultured Hyphomicrobiaceae bacterium, assembly GCA_964632265.1. Lineage (GTDB taxonomy): Bacteria > Pseudomonadota > Alphaproteobacteria > Rhizobiales > Hyphomicrobiaceae > CAJQQK01. The sequence continues at coordinate 859 of CAZWCL010000014.1, forward strand.
GTCTTCGCGACGCTCGATCCGACCATGCGTGAGGTTGCGCTGGAAAGCGGGCGGCACATTATCGTGTCTGACACTGTTGGTTTCATTTCCGATCTGCCAACGATGCTGGTGGCGGCGTTCCGGGCGACGCTTGAGGAAGTGGTCGCCGCTGATGTGATCCTGCATGTGCGTGACATTTCGCATCCAGAAACTGAAGCCCAGTGCGCTGACGTCGAAGCCGTTCTCCATGATCTGTTGGATCCAGAACCGGACAAGAAGAATGAAGCGCCATCCGTGGCACCTGTCATCGAGGTCTGGAACAAGATCGATCAGGTGGACGCGGAGACGCGAGCCGACATCGAGGCTGCGCAGCGAAAAGCCAGCCTGGCGAGTGATGCGCCCGTGGTGACATCCGCCATCACTGGCGAGGGGCTCGATGAGCTGATGGCCCGGGTTGATCAACTTCTCGCGCGCAACGATGTGGTTGTCACGGTCGCGCTACCCGCAGCCGCCGGTCAACTGCGCAACTGGATATACGAGAACACGACGGTGCTCGATGTCCAGCCGTCGCTGGACGACAGTGGGGCGAGCTCGTTTCGTATTCGTATTGGCGAGCATCGATATGGCCAGCTGTTGCATCGGCTGGAAGCGGCTGGACTAACGGCAGCGCATAAATAGGTCGGTAGTCCCGCTCTACACAATTGGAGTTGATCATTTTTCCGGTTTAGCCGGCGACGGCCCCGGTTGCGAACGGTCTGCAACTAAACCGGAAATGATCTAACTGAACGCGCCTTGCCGGATTGTTTTTCGCGCGACGGCGATTGCCCGCAGCCGGCCGTCGGCGGGCCGGCTCACGGAAGTTTCAAAGCCGTTCCATGACGCAGCCAGGCCTCAATCGCGTTCCCGCTGTTGTTCGCGTTTGGCGATATTCCAAAGTGCGTCCATCTCCGAGAGTGTCGCTTCGTCGAGGTCGCGGGCTTCCTGCGCCAGGAGTTCTTCGATGCGGCGGAACCGCCGTCGGAATTTCTGATTGGTCTCGCTTAACGCTGCGGCCGGGTCGATGTCGAGGTGACGGGCAACGTTCGCCATGACGAACAGCAGGTCGCCGAACTCTCCACGGGTCTCGGCCATATCTCCGCGTGTAAGCGCGTCGTCCAGTTCGTCGAGCTCTTCGCGCATCTTGTCCAACACCGGTTTCAATGAGGGCCAGTCGAAGCCAACGGTGGCGGCCTTTTTCTGAAGTTTGACGGCCTGGGCGAGGGGGGGGAGATTGGCTGGGACGCCGTCGAGCAAAGACCGATCCGAGGGAGTGGCAATGCCGAGGCGGCCGCGCTCGGCGGCTTTGCGTCTGTTTTCTTCGGTTTTGATGCGCTCCCAAAAACCTGGTGCGGCACCGGCGGCGCGTTGCTCGGGTGTGCCGAAGACGTGCGGGTGGCGGCGTATCATCTTTTCCGAAATGGCATCGACGACGTCGTCAAAGCCGAACGCGCCGCGTTCTTGCGCTATGCGGGCATGATAGACGACCTGCAGCAGAAGGTCGCCGAGTTCATCTTTCAGGTCGGCCATGTCATTGCGTGCGATCGCATCTGCAACCTCGTAGGCTTCTTCGATTGTATAGGGGGCAATGGTCGCGAAGGTTTGTTCGATATCCCAGGGGCAGCCAGTTTCGGGATCGCGTAACGCCGCCATCACTTGCAACAGGTCCATCACACTCCGGGATGAGGGGGGTGTGCCCGAGTGGGCGGGCGCCGCCGGGTCGCCGGTCTCTGCGGGAGCGGCGTCACGATTTGCAGCTGGGTCGCTGGATTTTCTTTCGTGCTTTGTCCGATCCGTCATACCAGTGCTCGCACACTCTTTTCGCATAATGTATATTATGGAAAATAATGCTTTTTATATTATATTTTACAGCGAGTTGACGGACGTGCATAAATTTCACGCCCGTCGCCGTATCAGCTCTCGTATCGTTTCGCGGTCAGTTCGTCCAGGAGACGCACCCCCCATCCGGATGCCCAGGTGCGCGAAATGTCGGTCTTACCGGATGCCATCGCGACACCGGCGACATCGAGATGAACCCAAGGCGTGTCACCGACGAAGCGCTGTAGGAACTGAGCCGCCGTAATAGAGCCAGCCGAGCGGCCCCCGACATTCTTCATGTCGGCATTCGGCGTGTTGATCATCTTGTCGTAGGCATTCGCGAGCGGCATTCGCCAGACTTTCTCGGAAACGGCCTCGCCTGCTTCCGACAGATGCCCGGAAAGTTTGTCGTCGTTGGAGAACATGCCGGCGTATTCCTTGCCAAGCGCGACGATGATTGCGCCGGTCAAGGTGGCGAGGTTGATCATGAAACGAGGTTCGAAACGCTCGCGGGCGTAGTGCAGCAGATCGCACAGAACCAGACGGCCTTCTGCGTCGGTGTTGATCACTTCGACGGTCTGTCCCGACATCGTCTCCACAATATCACCCGGGCGCTGGGCCCGTGCCGATGGCATGTTCTCGACGAGGCCGACAATGCCGACGGCGTTTACTGTGGCCTTACGGCCAGCGAGAGCGGCCATCAGGCCGGTGACGCAGGCTGCGCCGCCCATGTCGCCTTTCATGTCTTCCATGCCGCCCGCCGGCTTGATCGATATGCCGCCGGTATCGAACACGACGCCCTTGCCGATGAAGCACAGCGGTTTGGCCGCTTTCCCCTTGGACTTGGCGCCGCCCTTGGCGCCATTCCACTGCATAACGGCGACGCGTGCGGGCCGGTCGCTGCCCTGTGCGACGGCGAGCAGAGACCGCATGCCGAGCTTCTCAAGCGCGGGGACGTCGAGAATTTCCACCTCGACGCCGAGATCGGTGAGTTTTTCGCACTCTGCTGCGAATTCGATGGGCCCCAGGGTGTTTGCGGGTTCGTTCACTAGGTCGCGTGCCAGGGCCACTCCCTCAGCGATTGCGCGGCGGGCTGCGAAGGCCTTTTCCGCTTTGTCGGGCTTTGCGACATGGATGGTCAGGCGTTCGAGTTTCGGGGCCTTGCGGTCCTCGTCATCCTTGGTTTTCTTTTTCTTGCCGGCATCGGTTTTAAACTTGTCGAACGCGTAGTGGCGAAGGAGCGCGCCCATCGCGATGTCGGCAGCCGTTTCAGCGAGATCTTCGGTCTCGACGTCAACGAGAATGGAGGCGGATTGCGTGCGGGCCTGACCGAGAAGGCCCAGCGCGCGGCCACCGACGGAGGTCCAGCCATTTGGATCGGTATTGGCGCTATCGCCGACGCCGGCCACGAAGATGCGGGCGCCGGGGCGCGCCGGTGGCGCCAGCACGTCGATGTGGCGCTTCGATTCGCCTTTGAAGCCGGCCACTTCCGCTGCTGCACGCAGTTGGCCATCGAGTGTTTTATCGAGTGACTTTGCTGCCTTGCCGAACGACAGCTTTTCGCCAGCGAAAACGACGAGCGCGTCGCTGAAATCGTCGGATGTGTCGGCGAACTCGATCAACAACTTCAACGGCATGGAGTATTCCTCTGTCTTCTGGGGCGGGAGGCCGGCCCTTGTTCGTGCATTTGTGGCCTTGGCCAAGGTGTCCGGACGGCGCCGGAAGGGTAAAGGTGGGGATTGGACGGCGTTCCCTCTAACGTATCGCTTTCAATGTGCCAAACAACCGATAGTTTTGTAATGATCCCCGAGGCGTTGCCGAGCCGGGCGGAGATGTCAGCGGTGCCGAATTTCGGCCATGCTGAGGTGGCACCTCGAGATTTACTGGATTGGGGGGCTGCAACGGGGCTTCTTGGAGGGGGCTGGCTGGATGAATTTGAGCGGGGGTATATTCGGTCGCTACGTACTCCGCCAGGCGGTGTCTGCAACGGTGCTGATCCTGCTCTCGCTGACAGGCGTGGTCTGGATCGCGCTGGCGCTCAAGCAACTGAAGCTGGTCACGGCAAGGGGCCAGGACACTTTCACGTTGATCCAGATGACGACCCTTGCGCTGCCGGGGCTTGTGGCCATCGTCGCGCCCGTGGCGCTGCTGATCGCATCGATCCACGTCATCAACCGGCTCAATCAGGACAGTGAACTCATCATCATGTCCGCGTCGGGCGGCAACATCTGGCGGCTCGCCCGCCCTTTGCTTGTGCTGGCGCTCGTGGCGTCCGTCGCGCTTACTCTATCGAACCATTTCCTGATGCCGTGGTCATTGCGGCTGCTGCGTGAGAAAATCGTCGAAGTGCGTTCTGATCTCTTGACGCAAGTCCTTGTCCCAGGTCGTTTTTCGAGCCCTGAAGACAATGTCGTCGTGCACATCAGAGACCGCCGCTTCGATGGTACGCTGCAGGGTATCCTCATGCATGATACGCGCAACGATGAGGAAATCTCCACGTACCTGGCCGAGCAGGGGCGGATTGTGAAGCAGCCGTCCGGTGAGAGCTTCTTGACAATGTCCAACGGCCATATCCTGCGTGCCAAGGGCCGGGATGAGCCGCCGGAGCTGCTCGCTTTCGAAAGCTACGGCATCGACCTCGGACGGTTCGAAGGGGAGATCAAGAAGGCTTCGTGGCGCCCGCGCGAGCGATACTTCGACGAGCTTGTCAATCCCGACACGACCGAGCCCGACTACGAACACAGAAAGGGGCATTACCGTGCCGAGTTGCATGAGCGAATTGTCAGCCCCCTCTACCCGTTCGCGTTCGTTTTGATCGTTACCGCCTTTCTCGGGCAGGCTCAGTCGACGCGCCAAAACAGGGTTCAGGCGACCGCTACGGCTTTTCTTGTTGCGGCCGGCTTTCGAGTGGCCGGTATGGCGACGAACAATATCGTCGTGCTCAATGCCGCTGCGGTGCCGCTGCTCTACGTTATTCCGCTTGCCGGTATCGCGCTGGGGGTCGGCCTCCTGATGCGGCCACGTTCTCCGGCTAAAGGGCTTAGTCGCAGCGAGCGGTTCGGCGAATGGATCGGCGACCTGATCGGCGGCTTGTTGTCGTCGTTGCGGCGGCGACGCGGGGGGAAGCATCATGTTGGCGCATGACCGGTCTGGCCGAACGCGTGGCGCCCGCTTCCGGATCGGAACGGTTTTGATCCGCCGCTCCGGGCAAGAGCGCTTCATGATGGCCGCCACGGATGCGGGGTGGCCGAGATCATGAGCCATCGCATGCTGTCGCGCTATATTTCCTGGCGGTTCCTGACCGCGATCATCGGGGCGTTCGTGCTGTGCGCCGGCCTCATCTACATGATCGATTTCGTCGAAATGCTGCGCCAGGCGGGAAAATACGGCGGAGCCAGTCTCGGCATGATCGCCTGGATCACGCTTTTGAGGCTGCCGGCCTACTCTGAAGTTCTCTTAACGTTTGCGGTGCTTGTCGGCAGCATCGCAACCTTCGTCAATCTCGCGCGCAGCAGTGAGCTCGCCGTCATGCGCGCTGGCGGCATGAGCGCCTGGCAGTTCCTGTGGCCAGGTGCCATTGTCGCGTTCCTGATCGGTATTTTCGCGGTCGCCGTCTATAATCCGGTATCGGCGATGGCGCGCGCCGAGGCGGAGCGTCTACATGCGGAGGTGTTTGGGCGGTCTTCGAATTTCCTCCGTCAGCAGAGTGGACTGCCGTGGATGCGGCAAGATGGTAACGACGGTCCCTCGGTGATCTGGGCGGCGTCGGCGACGGATAACGGACTGAAGCTCACCCGCGTCCGAATCCTCCAGTTCGATCGGGCGCATAAGTTTGTCGAACGGGTCAATGGGCGGGAAGCCCGTCTCGAGGATGGCCATTGGATCGTGTCGAATGGTTGGGTCGTTCGTCCTGGTGAGGCGCCACAGACATTCACGAGCTATGCGGTGCCGACCTATCTGTCGCCAGACCGTGTGCGCGATGCAATGGGGAGTGTGCGATCGCTGTCGTTCTGGGAGCTGCCGACAATCATTGATCTGGCAGAACGCGCTGGTCTGGCGTCGGCGCCCTATCACGTGCAATTCCAACTTCTGTTATCACGGCCGTTTCTGCTGGTCCTGATGGTCCTTTTGGCGGGGACTGTGTCGTTGAAGTCATTCCGCTCGGGCGGTGTCCAGACTATGGTGGTCGTGGGAATCGTAGGGGGTATTTGCTTCTTCTTGATGGTGGAGGTGTCCCGTCAGGTCGGTGTGGCCGGTCTGGTGGCACCTTGGGTTGCTGTGTGGGTCCCGATCCTTGTGGCCTTCGCATTCGCCTCAACGATTATTCTCCACCAGGAAGACGGTTGATCCTTAGTGCTGCGTAAGAGGCCGAAACATCGTATGGGCGGCATGATCGGGGACATCGCGCGACGTCTGGACGTTGCCGCCAGCGGCAGTGATGCTGCGCGTGCGTTGGCCGTCCTGTTGCTAGCCGTCACGCTGGTTCAATTTCTGCTCATTGCTCCGGCGCGCGCGCAGGACCCGGAGACCTCCCTTGCCCCACCGGCGTTCGGTAAACCCGCCACCAAACAGGGCGGCGTCAATGTCGCTCCCTTCCCGAAAGAACCGCAGATCGATCGCGCCCAGCCGCTCTATCTGCAGGGTGACGAACTGATCTACGACAATTCCGGCGACCGCGTTACAGCGCGCGGAAATGTCGAGATCTACTACAACAACTATATCCTCACCGCCGATGAGGTGGTCTATGACCAGAGCGCCGGCCAGCTGACCGCTCACGGCAACGTGGTGCTGCGGGAGCCGGGCGGGGCGCAGACCAAAGCCGAGCGCCTGGTGCTGTCCGACGATTTCCGTGACGGGTTCGTTCAATCGCTGAGTTTTGTTGCCCGCGACGAGTCGCGCATCACGGCTCGGCGCGCGACGCGCCGGGGCGGCAACGTCACCGAGTTTGAGGACGGTAAGTTCACGCCCTGCAAATCGCCGCCGGGTACGCCACCGGCATGGTGCATTACCGCCAAGCGGGTCATTCATGATCAGGACGCGCAAACGATCCGTTACGAAGATGCAGCGTTTGAACTGTTCGGCGTGCCGGTCCTGTACGTTCCATATTTCGAACACGCCGACCCGACAGTGAAACGCAAATCCGGGTTTCTGTCGCCCAGTTTCGGCCATTCCAACGATCTCGGCTACATGTCAGAGGTCTCGTACTACTTCGCGCTCGCGCGCAACTACGACTTTACATTCCATCCGACCTACACGACCCGTCAGGGCATGCTATGGAAGGGCGACTGGCGGCACCGTATCTCGGCGGGCTCGATCTCCGGCCAATATCGTGTCGAACTGGCCGGTATCGACCAGGACATCGATGACCTGCCCGGCGCCAATCCACGTGCCGACCTCGAAGGCTGGCGCGGCAGTCTGAAGACCGTGGGGAACCTGTCGCTTTCATCGTGGTGGAACGTCGGCTGGGACGCCACGCTTGAGAGCGATGATGCGTTTCGCCGTTTCTACAAGCTCGACAACATTCTGCACACCGACCGCGTCAACAAGGTCTTTCTGCAAGGTATCAGCGAGCGCAACTATCTGGCCGTCACCGGCTATCATTTCGGCGGCCTGTTGCTCTCGGACGAGGATATTTCAGAATCGCAGGTCCATCCGGTCGTTGACTGGAACTACATCGTCGGCCAACCGGTTTTCGGCGGTCAGCTGAGCTGGAACGTCAACGCACTGAGTTTTACGCGCGACCAGAGCTTCGTCGATAACCTCAACGACGGCCGCCGGGTCGACTCGGTCACGCATCGCGCCTCGGCCGATATCCGCTGGCGGCGTAAACTGATGGACCGGTTTGGTATAACCTATACGCCGTTCGCGTCACTGCGCGGGGATGCGGCGACATATAAGGATGTCGTCAATCCGCTGACGGACGAGGTGGTGCGCGACGAAAGTGTCGCCCGCGGGACAGCGGCAGCGGGTATCCTGGCCGCCTATCCATGGATCAAGCATACGGCGACGGCGTCTCACACCATTGAGCCGATCGGACAGATCATCGCGCGTGCTGCAAGGGTTGGCCAACAAAACAGGCTGCCAAACGAAGACGCCCGCAGTCTCGTATTCGACGACACGAACCTGTTTGAACTCGATAAGCACTCGGGCTGGGACCGGCTGGAGACAGGCACACGCGCCAACGTCGGCCTGCAATATACCTTCCAAATGAATACGGGCGGCTATGCACGGCTGCTGGCCGGCCAGAGTTTCCATCTTGGCGGCAGGAATAACTATGCCGACCCGATCGGCAACGAACCGACGGTCAATCCTGACGAGGATCGCAATATCAGCCATACGGGGAATGCCGGTCTCGGTAGCACCCGGTCTGACTATGTTCTGGGCGCTTATCTTGCCCCGACATCGAATGTGCGTTTCATCGGGCAGGCGCGCTTCGACGAAGCCGACCTGACGCTAAGGCGATCCGATTTTTATTCGACCGCGAGCTACGGCCCGTTTGTTGCGCAAGCATCCTATTCGTTTACGGCACCGAGCAGCTCCGTCGATGACAGCTCGACACAACAGGACATTCTGGCGTCTCTGTGGATCCAGTTAAGCGAGACATGGTCGCTCGGTGGTTCGATGCGCTACGACATCGATGACGATGAAATTCGACAGAGTGCATTGTCGCTGCGCTATGCGGACGAGTGCTATGTTTTGACCACAACCTACACAGACAGCAACATCGTGGACGAGAATAACGGCATCACGGAAGACCGTTCAATCATGGTCCGGTTCGAGTTCAAGCACCTTGGCGGGTTCAACTATAAGACGGACGCGACGGCTTTCAATGAAAGCGTGAACCAGTAGCGGGCGGGCCTCGCCGCTGCAGTGATCGACGTAGCCGACCCGATCGAAACGGGCGCTTTCGTAAAATCGCCTTGTTTGCTAACGATGAACGAGGGCAATGCGCTATTGATTCCATGATGGCCAGCTCGTCTACGTATCTGCGCGGGCGGGGTGTCAAAGCCGAAACACGGCGATAGCACCGTTGTCCTGAAATCAGTATCGCGACCACCTAAAATGATACCCCGCGCGTACCGAGCGCGCGAACCCCATAGAGAGAGGCCATGCATCTGCGAGACCTTTCAAGCGACATCCCGGCGCTCCGTCCGACATCGCGTCGGCTACGCCCCCTTCTCTGGGGGCTGTTCCTTCTGGCCAGTATCGCGGCGACGGATAGAGCGCTGGCGCAGTTCAGCGATGGCGCGGTCATCGTTACGGTGCCATCTGACAATAAAAGTGAGACGGCTACACCCGCGCTGAAGCCGCCGCCGAAACGTCAAAAAACGGTCAAACCGAAGCCCAAACCGCGCGCGGCTGCGAAACGCTCGCGCCGGCCGGTGCGGCGGCGCGTTCGCAATGCCGCGGCGGACAGGCTACGCATCGCCGTGTTGGTGAACGACGATCCAATTACCGAGTACGAGATCAACCAGCGTGCGGCCTTACTTGCGGGCTCTTCGGGCCTTGGCAAGCGCGCGCAGGCGAACTTCAAGCGCCTGATCAAGCGGCCATCGACCAACAAGCGTCTGAAGGCTATTTTGGAGGAAACCATCAACGCCAATCGTGGCCGCAGCCGCGAGCAGATTTTGGCAATATTCGAACGGCGCAAGAAGGCCTATGCGCAGTCCATTCAGCAACGAGCGGTCTCCATGGCGCGCAAGAGTGTCCTGCCCGGGCTCAAGCGCAAGGCGACAGAGGAGCTGATCGAAGAACGCCTCAAATTGCAGGCGGCGAAGCAAGCCAAGGTCCTCGTGCCCAAGGCGCAACTCGACAACGTCATGCAGGGTATCGCGAAGCGTAATAAGGTCAGCTATGCCGCATTCAAAAAGCAACTGAAACGCCAAGGCACAGACATTGCAGCGATGCGCTCGCGCGTGCGCGCTCAGATGTCCTGGATGCGGCTTGTCAATGCCAAGTTCGGGCGGTTCGTTGATGTCAGCCAGAAAACGATCGATGAGTCGGTGGTCGAGAGTAGTGATGCTGACAAGGTGAGCCTTCACCTGCATCGCTTCATCTTCAAACTGCCTGACAAAATCACCCAGCAGACGATCGCCAAACGTCTCGTCGAGGCCGAAAAGGTCCGCGCCAATTTTGCCGGCTGTTCCAATTCACGGGCGGCACTGCGCAATGTGGCGAACTCAGCCTTCACAGATATGGGGTTTCAGGTTGCAGCCGCGATCGCCGAGCCGACTCGTAGTCAGCTCCTGAACTCGCAGGATGGCGCCATTGCACCACCGGTCACGACCAAAGATGGCGTCGCGCTTTATGCGGTTTGCGCCCGCCGGGCGGGTGCCAAGAGCTTTGCGGCGCGTGATGCGGCGGAACGGGCGCTGCGGCGAAAACATACGGACATTTACGGCCGTAAGTACCTCAGCGACCTGCGCCGGGAGGCGCATATCGAATATCGCACGCGATGAGGCGACCTGCGGCTTTCGATGGCCTGCCACCGCTGCGTGAGGTGATCGAGAAGCACGGGTTGATGGCGAAGAAAAATCTTGGCCAGAATTTCATACTCGACCTCAACTTGACTTCGAAAATCGCCAATCTTGCAGGCCCGGTCGAGGGGCGCATTGTGGTCGAAGTCGGCCCTGGCCCGGGGGGGCTTACGCGCTCTCTGCTCCATAATGGGGCCCGTCATGTTGTCGCGGTGGAACGCGATGCGCGGTGCCTCGCGGCGTTGCGTGAGGTTGCGGCGCACTGGCCCGGCCGCCTGACGATAATCGAGGATGATGCGCTGGCTGTATCCTGGCCGGAACTCTTAAGTGATGCGGGGCTTGCCGCCGACGAAAAAGCCCGCATCGTCGCAAACCTTCCCTATGGCATTGCGACCAAACTCCTGATCGGCTGGCTCGAGGCCGAGCCCTGGCCGCCCTGGTTTGATAGTATGGCGCTGATGTTTCAACGCGAAGTGGCTGAGCGGATTACGGCCGAAGCCGGGACCAAGCCGTTTGGTCGTCTGGCCGTCATCGCCCAATGGCGGACAGTCGCTGAGATTGTCATGACGCTCGGGCCGGAGGCTTTTGCTCCGTCGCCTAAGGTTGCATCGGCCGTCGTGGCTCTATGGCCGCGGGAGAAGCCTACGCCGGCGTGCGATGTAAGATACCTCGGCCGCGTCACACAGGTTCTATTCAACCAGCGCCGCAAAATGCTGCGTGCGGCGCTGAAACCGCTCTATCGTGAGCCTGAGATATTACTGGCTCGCCTCGGTATCGCGCCCACGCTTCGGGCGGAGGCTCTGTCTGTCGAGGATATTGTTCGGCTTTCGGCGGCGTTAGCGGACGTGCCGCCGAACCAGAACTCAAGTGGGGCACCCTCCGGTGGGTGATTGGTTTGGCGGTTCACAGCCGCGTCGCACGGGGCGCGCTATGGCGATGTGGTCTCATAGCTGTTCACGAATTCGCCTGACGAAGCGCGGCAGGCCCAACTGGCGGTCCCGGCGGTGGCGCTCGGCGACCAGGATCGCGTGGAGTGCTTCTGTGCTCGCATCGAGGTCATCGTTGACGATCACATAATCGTACTCGCCCCAGTGGCTGATCTCGTCCGATGCGCGTGCCATGCGCCGGGCCACCACTTCGTTGCTGTCTTGAGCACGCGCGCGTAGACGTTGCTCCAAGACATTGCCGGAGGGGGGAAGCACGAAAACCCGCACAAGGTCAGCGCTCATGCTTTCGGAGATCTGTTGGGCGCCCTGCCAGTCGATATCGAAAAGAATATCGCGGCCTGCTTCGAGGGCGTTTGCCACTGGTGCTCGTGGCGTCGCATAGAAGTGGTCGAATACGCGCGCCCATTCGAGCAATTCACCGGCTGCGCGCCGTGCCTCGAAAGTGTCGGCGTCGACGAAGTGATAATCGACGCCGTCAACTTCCGATGGACGTGGGGGGCGTGTGGTCAGGGATACGGAAGGGGCGATCAGCGGGTCACGTTGCAACAGTCTGCGCGACAAAGTGGTCTTGCCGGCCCCGGAGGGTGAGGACAGGACGAGCAAAAGTCCGCGGCGTTCGACCGTCGCTGATTGGCGTGCTGACTGGGAAGGCGTCTGGTCGCTACTCAATGTTTTGCACCTGCTCGCGCATCTGCTCGATGACGGCTTTCAGCTCGAGGCCGAGACGCGTCACGTCGGTAGCGTTCGACTTCGAACAAAGCGTATTTGCTTCGCGGTTGAATTCCTGGGTGAGAAAATCGAGACGCCGGCCGATGGCGCCGCCGCCGCCCAGAAGGTCCCGTCCCGCCGCGATGTGAGCGCGCAGGCGCTGCAGTTCTTCTTCGATATCCGCTTTGCCGGCCATGATGACAGCCTCCTGGTGCAGGCGGACAGGATCCAGACTTGTCGCGGGGCTCTCTAAAAGGCGCTTGATCTGCTCATCGAGGCGGGCTGCGATTGCTTCGGGCGTGCGCGCGGGCGAGGTTGCGACCGCTTCGACGATGGCGGCGATGCGCGCGAACTGTTCTTCGATGACAGTTTTGAGGCGGGCGCCCTCCCCTGTCCTTGCCTCGACCAGTTCGTCCAAGGCGCGCTCGAGCGCATCGAGTTGCATCTGCTGGCGCGCTGCGATGACCGTCTCATCCTCTTCGGTCTCCTCAACGTCGAGGACTCCCTTGAGGCCCAGCAGTCCTTCGACTGTCGGCGGCGGGGAGTCGAGCCTGGCGCGCAGGCCCGCCGCGAGCGTCAGGACGCGCTCGAGCGCTGCTTCGTTGACAACGAGCTGGCTACCGGCCCCGCTGCGGCGCTGAAATAATTGCACCGTGACGTTGCCGCGTGTCAGGGCGTGGCCGACCCGCTCACGCACCGGTCCTTCGAGGCGATCCTGGCCAGGGGGCAACCGCAGGCGGACGTCGAGGCCACGGCCGTTGACGGAACGCAGTTCCCAGTACCAGTTGGCTGCGTCATCGTGGCCGTCGACGCGTGCGAAACCGGTCATGCTCATGACGGGCATTTTGCGGGCTACCTCTCGTCGCCATCGGACACATTTGTGCACTTCCCAACCAGTCATAAGCCGAATTTGCGGCAAGGGAAACGCCCAGTGCGGTAATTGCGCCGTCGATCTCGCGGAACTTGCGAAGGCAGCGCGGAGCCGGCGCTATCGCTTAGGCCGTTTGACGGGCAGCGGGATATCGCCAGCGGCACCCGCAGCAACGTCGACGGTTTTTGTCGTCTTTGTATTGATGAGCGTCGGTGCAACCGCGCTGCTCGCCGCGGCCGTCGTGCTGGCTTCTTTCGCCGCCGCTTTCCTGCGAATTTCGCGCTCAATCTTGCGCCAGTCGCGTACTGCGCGTTCGTGATCCGCCAGGGTCTTCGAGAAAATGTGGCCGCCGCGGCCGTCAGCAACGAAATACAGATTCTCGGTCTTCGCCGGGTCGAGAGCGGCGGCGATAGCCTTGCGCCCCGGGTTGCATATCGGCGTCGGCGGCAGGCCATCGATTTGGTAGGTGTTGTAGGCCGTCTTCCGTTTGATGTCCGAGCGGAAGATCTTGGCGCCCCAGTTCACTGATGGACCGTGCTTGCCATAGAGAATAGTCGGGTCGGATTGGAGGCGCATGCCTTTGCGCAGTCGGTTAACAAAGACGCCGGCAATTTGGGCGGGATCGTCATTGGGTCCACTTTCCTTCTCGATAAGCGAGGCAAGTACCATAGCCTCGGCCTTCGTCGAAAACGGTAGATTGGCAGCCCGGCCTTCCCAGCGCTCATTGAGGTATTCGTCGAGTTCCTTGCTCAGCAAGGTGACAACCTGGGTGCGCGGCGTATTGCGCGGCACCTTGAAGGTTTCCGGCAGCATCGTGCCTTCTGCCGGAACCTGATTTATGGTGCCCGAAAGGTCGGAGTCGTTGGTCAATCGGCGAACGATTTCGTGACTGGTCAGCCCTTCGGGTATTGTGACCGAATAAAGCAATGCCCGGCCTTCGGTCAGCTTTCGGATGACATCTTGGATGCTGGCATTTGCTTCGATCTCGTATTCGCCAGCCTTCATGTGACGCTGAGGCTTGCCGCCCAGACGGGCCAACGCGTTGGCTGAGATCACTTGCGCCAGGAAAATCGTCTGCCCCGATATGATGCCCTGCTGCTCAAGGCGTTCGGCAATCATGCGGGAGCTGTCGCCGGGTGGGATAATGACGTTGCGAGCTTCAGGTAGCGGGCCCGGCGCGACGACCGCCTGGTGGAACAAGGCGAGGCTGCCGGCGACAGAAATCATTGTGACGAACAGCAACGTGAGAAGGCCACTGAACAATCGTGTCAGTCCGCTCATGCGTTTCGACCCCTTTTTGCGCCGGCGGCTCTTTGGCCGCTTTGGCGCCCGTGTCGGCTCAATCTCTTCGGCTGGGCTGCGTGGTGCCTGACCAGGCCGTACATCCCAATGCCGCGGTGCGGTATGACGCTGGATCACGGTCGCGCCTCACTCAAGATTTCGCCCCTCCCGCTTCGCAAGCGCAATCGCTCGCGCACTGTAGCGTAAGCTCGAAATTGTGGCGAAAGCGAGCGGCACGATTGACGGCCGACGGATGCGCCGTGGCCGTACAGTTCCCGCTGACAAAGGGATTCGCAAGGCCTGGCATTCGACTTTGTGGACAAGCGCGATTAGTTCGTCACGGGCGCACCGAAAAGTGGGCCAAGCACCTACTGCTGCCTACGCATCGACGCGGCGCAGCACCAGCGAGGCATTGGTGCCGCCGAAGCCGAACGAGTTGGAGAGCACGGTGTTGATCTCCTTTTCCTTCGCCTTGTTGGCTACGAGATCCATCGGCGTTTCGACCGAAGGTTTGTCCAGGTTGATGGTTGGTGGCGCAATATTGTCGCGCATGGCAAGAATGGCAAAAATCGCCTCAACCGACCCGGCCGCACCAAGCAAGTGGCCTATTGCTGACTTGGTCGACGACATCGTCGCGCGATCTGCGGCGTTGCCGAATATCCGCTCGACGGCGGCGAGTTCGATCTCATCGCCCATCGGAGTCGAAGTGCCGTGCGCGTTGACGTAATCGATGTCGCCGGCGTTGATACCAGCGCGTTTGATGGCGGCACGCATGCAGCGCTCGGCGCCGTCGCCATTCTCCGCTGGAGCTGTGATGTGATAGGCGTCGCCGGAAAGGCCGTAGCCTATCACCTCGGCATAAATCTTGGCCCCGCGTGCCTTGGCGCGCTCGTATTCTTCAAGGACGAGCACACCCGCACCCTCGCCCATCACGAAGCCATCACGGCCCTCGTCGTACGGCCGCGATGCGAGCTTCGGGCGATCGTTGTAGCCGGTCGAGAGCGCGCGGCAGGCTGCGAAGCCGGCAAGAGCAATACGGCAGATCGGGCTTTCGGCTCCACCCGCCACCATGACTTCCGCGTCGCCAAATGCAATCAAGCGTGAAGCATCGCCGATTGCGTGGGCTCCGCTCGAGCAGGCGGTGACAACAGCATGGTTGGGGCCTTTGAGACCGTGTTTGATCGAGACATAGCCGGAAGCCAGGTTGATCAGGCGCCCCGGTATGAAGAATGGACTGACGCGCCTCGGTCCCTTGTCACGGAGCAGCAGCGAGGTCTCCGCGATGCCTTGTAGGCCACCGATGCCTGAGCCGATGAGGACACCGATGTCGTGACGGTCAGGGGAGTCCTCGAACACACCTTCAGCGTCGGCGATCGCCTGGTCCGCAGCGGCAAGCGCGTAGACGATGAAATCATCGACCTTGCGCTGTTCTTTGGGCTCCATCCAGTCGTTTGGGTTGAATGTACCAGCGGAACCATCGCCACGCGGAATGAAGCTCGCGATCTGACATGAGATGTCATCTACTTCGAACTCTTCGACGCGGCGCGCACCACTCTCGCCGGCAAGGAGGCGGTTCCAGGTCGCCTCAACGCCGCAGCCAAGCGGTGATACCATTCCAAGACCAGTGACGACGACACGACGCATCGGATAAGAAAACCCCATTCATAGCGAGCGGCAGACTGGCACGCCTGGTAGCGACGGGCACGCAGTTCATTGGAGTTGTGAACTGCTATTTTTTGAGATGTGGCGCCTCTGCCGTCGAAGTTAAAGGGCGCAATCTCGGAGAGCCGGGGTGCAGACGCTGTCAAAGACAAGCCGCCGGCACCGTATGGCGGGGATCACGCGGCGTTAGTGTTCTTCTCGAGGAATTTCACTGCATCGCCCACGGTCAGGATGTGCTCTGCAGCATCATCGGGGATCTCGCAGCCGAACTCTTCTTCGAATGCCATCACGAGTTCGACCGTGTCCAGGCTGTCGGCACCCAGGTCGTCGATGAACGATGCTTTCTCGGTCACCTTTTCTTCTTCGACGCCGAGGTGTTCGACGACAATCTTTTTCACGCGCTCAGCGACATCGCTCATTCTGTTCTCCAAACATTCTATGTTGCGTTCCGGTTGCTCTTCTGGCTCGCGGAACGTTGCTTCATCCGAGTGTGCACCCGTTGCCGGCCCAACACGCTACCACCAGCGTGCCCCACCATGCCATTTCGTCGTGAACAGTACTCGTTCTGTCGGAACTCGTGTTGCACAGAACCTGGTCGCGACGCTTGCTGACGTCGTCAGGTGCCGCTCGATCCTCGCAGGATGATCGAGCGGCAGTTAACACACTTCATTTAGGTTGACTAGCGTAGAACGGTAAACTCCTGTGTCGGGACGAAAAGCCCCTTTTCATGGGCCATCGTGGGTAAATTTTTCCTGTGATAAAGCCGCCGGTTTCAGCGCTGTGAGTGACATCTGGCGCAGCCGGCTTTGTGCGATCACGTTCGAACATGTCTTGGATCAGGGCATCACCATTCCGCCGTTGACATGCAGTGTCTGTCCGGTGACGTAGCGTGCCTCTTCACTCGCCAGATAGACAGCGGTTGCGGCGATATCGTCCGGGGTCCCGAATGTGGCCGCAGGTATCGCACCCTT